>JBBSSO010000427.1:0-2585 GCA_038241905.1 Cytophagales bacterium
CAGCCGGATGCCCATGGAATAGTTGATGGTTTTGGCCCGCGCCAACTCCCGGATGTAGGTATGCGTGATAATCTTAATGCCATTGACGAGTTGCTCTGCCGATGGCATCGTTAAATCATGTTGCGAGATAATTAGATTGGGCTCAGCGGGCTCATATCCATTTTCTGAATAGCCGCCAGTTAAAATCATTTTCATCCCAGAATCTGGCATGTCGTTCCGTTGCAGCAGCTCAAAGATTATCTCTTTCAGTTCTTCTTCGGGCATGGGTACTTCTAAGCCCATCATGAGGGCCGAAGAGTAAAAACGGGTTAAGTATTGAGATAGAAAAAGCGGCGTTCCCTGCTGAATTTTGAAGAAATCAAACACGCCGTAGCCCCGCTGAACGGCCAAATCACTCACGTGCAGATAAGCGCTTTTTAACGGAATAATTTCTTTCTGAAGGTAAGCGTAGGGATTAAGGTTGGAGGACATGATGCTTTTTTAAAATTTTAAGAGTTTCCTGGAGCGGCAAGGCTTGAATCTGCCGGTTATTATGGCCGGTCATGGTCTGAGCCTTAAACAAAGAGTTGATGATGGCTTCTTCGGTGGCTTCAATGGTGGCCAGAAAAAGAGCCGAAAGTTCATCGTTGTGCAGGACCGGAATTTGGCTGACAGGCGTTTTGGGCGAGTACGCGACCCGGGCACCGGTGTGGGTAGAAAACGCGATTACGTAATCGCCGCTGCCGTTGGCGGCAATGCCGCCGGTTTTGGCTAAGCCCAACATGGCCCGGCTAGCTAATCGCTCCAAATTACGGGCATCTAAAGGGGCATCCGTAGCCACCACCATCATGCAAGAGCCGTCGGCGTTTTCTAAAACTTGCTTTCGAAACGAGAATTGGCCCAACTCCTCGCCCACGGGCGCGCCGTCTATCTGTAAAACTCCACCGAAATTGGTTTGCACCAAAACTCCCACGGTGTATTTTCCTAAACTGGCCGGCAATACCCGCGAAGAAGTCCCGATGCCGCCTTTAAATCCGAAACAAACCGTACCTGTGCCCGCTCCCACATTTCCCTCAGCAACCGGCCCACTTGTAGCTGCTCGAATGGCCTGCTGCACGTGGTCAACGGTTATGTGCCGGCCGCGGCTATCATTCAAACCACCATCGTTGGTTTCGCCCACCAGCGCGTTTACGGATTGTATTTTTTCGTTTCCGGGCTGGCCCAGCGTGTAATCTATCACTGCATTCATGGCCGTGCCCACTGCCAGCGTAGTAGTTAAAATGATGGGGGTTTCCAAGTTTCCTAACTCCTTTACTTGGGTGCTTCCGGCTAGCTTTCCGAAACCGTTGCCTACAAAAACCGCTGCCGGCACTTTATCTTGGAATAAATTGCCGCCGTGCGGGAGTATTGCCGTCACGCCGGTTCGTACGTTTTGGCCTTGCACCAAAGTTAAATGGCCGACTTGCACGCCCATGACATCGGTAATGGCGTTTAGTTTTCCGGGCGACAAAACGCCTATTTTCACACCGTATTCGCGCGCCCGTTTCCGTTCTTGCGCGTGCGCCGGAAGGATGAAGCAAATCAATAAAAAAGCTGTCAGAATCCGGGTCATACAGTTGTTCTTCTGATGGGAAATAAATGAAACGGTAAACTAGTGAATAACCTTGATAGATGGGCAAAAGGAGATAACAAAGTAATTGAAATTGTCAGTTAACGTAAATATTCAAAAACTCAGGTTCAAGTTTTTCTATCGCTTACGCGGATGGAAATAAGAAAACGCAGTATAATTTTACTTTCAGATTCTTTCACCTCAAGAGAAAAAATCCTTTTTTCAGTTTCTGTTTTAGGCCTGTTTTTCTAAAAACAGGCCTAAAACGATTTGGGGGCTGCACTATTTTATTTGGTTAAGTAAACTGCTATCTTTCTTCAAATTTCCATCCATGAACAGACGAAACTTTCTCATAAACAGCTCGCTGGCGGGCGTCACACTTTCCGGTATCGGCTTGGCGGGCTGCGTTTTAAGCACTCCTAGCTCCACAGAAACAAGCAATGCATCAGCAACCGCGCCTACAACCGATGCGTTCCGGCTGAACGAAAAGTCCATTCGAGATTTGCAGATAATGATGCAGAACGGAGAATTAACCTCGCGCCAGATCACGCAATTGTACCTAGACCGCATTGCGGCCTTTGATAAAAGTGGACCAAAATTGAACGCCGTGATGGAAATAAACCCCGATGCGCTGCGCATTGCCGAAGCGATGGATCAAGAGCGCCGGTCCGGGAAAGTGAGAGGTCCGATGCACGGAATTCCGTTCATGGTGAAGGACAACATTGACACCGCTGACAAGATGTCAACCTCAGCGGGCGCCTTGGCTTTAGCCGATAACAAAGCTACCAATGATGCCTTTATCATTGCCAAACTGCGCCAAGCCGGGGCCGTTCTGCTGGGCAAAACCAACCTAAGCGAATGGGCTAACTTTAGATCTACTAAATCGGCCAGCGGGTGGAGCGCGCGCGGCGGCCAGACTAAGAACGCGTACGTCACAGACCGCACGCCCTGCGGCTCCAGTTCGGGCTCCGGCGTGGCGGTGGCGGCTAATTTTTGC
>JBBSSO010000428.1:0-2520 GCA_038241905.1 Cytophagales bacterium
TAAGTTTTTTGATGGTGTTATCATCTTCAGAATCATTTGCTAAACTAGGATTCAGCCCAATAAAAAGCACCACTTCTTTCGTCTCATCCCATATTCTCCATAAAGAGTATCTGTATTTTTTATCATTTTCAGTAGAGAATATGGCTCCTTTATTCATTGCTTATATTAAAATATAGTTGTCAATTTTAATTAGTGATGAGGCTGAATTTTTAAATTTTTTTTCATTATTTAATTTTACCTTCAGCCAAAAGTTAATCAATTTATCTGCTGCAAAGCACCTCTAAGTTTAATTCTAGTTAATATTTTTTTAGTGTAGAGCGGGAAATCTCCTTTCATCATCCAGTCGTAATAGCTGGGTTCTTTTTTGAAAACGTCAGCCACCGATACGTTTTTGTATTTTCCGAAATTAAAAACTTCTTCGCCCTGTGCGTTAAAAGCAATTCGGCCGCAAAGGTCAGCGGTTTTCTGGAACGTGAACTGGTGCAGTGCAGCCATGTCGTTCTTCACCGGAAAATCTGTGAGGTTAGTGGAGCCGGGCAGGGGCACATTCTCGTAATGAGCCACTTGGCTTTTTAGAATTTCATAGGTAGCAATGGTGTCAGCTTCAGCGGAGTGGGCGTTTTCTAGGGTTTTGTCGCAATAGAATTTATAAGCCGCTGATAATGTGCGCTGCTCCATCTGATGGAAAATACGGCACGCGTCCACAATGTTTCGGTTCTCAATGTCAAAGTCAATACCGGCGCGCAAGAACTCCTCGGCTAGTAGCGGAATATCAAACCTTATGAGGTTAAAACCGCCCAAATCACAGCCGCGCAAAAACTCATCTAATGACTTGGCCAGCATGCCAAACGTAGGGCAATCCGCTACGTCATCGTCATAAATATTATGGATTAGACTGCTTTCAAGCGGAACCGGAATAGTGGGATTAATCCGACGGGTTTTTATGATTTCCTCGCCGTTAGGCATCACTTTTAGCATGCTAATCTCTACCACACGGTCTTTGGAAATGTCAATGCCGGTAGTTTCCAGATCAAAGAAAACAATGGGTTTGCGTAAATGTAATTTCATAGCGATGGAAATTTACCAGTTAAGAAGCAGTGATGGTGTCGGCTAGTTGTTGCAAATCAAGGTTTCCGAACGTGCCGGACGTCATCATGAGCAGGTTTTTGTCTCTCCAATTCTGGTTCAGCAGAAAATCATGCAGAGCCTGACTGTCAGTGTACACCGCAATGGTATCATCGCCGAAGGCGGCTTTTAAGTCAGCCGGGTCCAGCGGCGGCATGCGCTTGTGCTCCAACGTTTTAGGGTTGAAATAGACAATCTTTACATCAGGCGCTAAAAAAGTACCTTCGTATTGCGGCAGGAAAGCTTTGTTTAAGCTGCTAAAAGTATGCAGTTCAAGACAGGCAATAAGCTGGCGCTCAGGGTATTGTTTTTTCAAAGCCTCAGAAGTAGCCTTTAATTTAGATGGCGCGTGCGCGAAATCTTTGTAGACCAGCGTATTTCCATTTTCGCCAATTTTCTCCAGGCGGCGGGCGGCACCTTTAAAGTTAGCAAGTGCCTCGTAAAACGCCGGGCCTTTTATACCAATGCGCTTGCAGACTTCTTTGGCCGCTGAAATATTGCGCAGATTATGCTCTCCAAAAAGCTGAATTTCTACGTCATCTTTCTTGGTTTTAAGAATCGTTTTGCCGCTTTTCTTAATCTTGTGTTCGTGAATGGTGTAGCCCACGTAATTCACATCAATTTTGTTGGGCACGCACACTTCCAGAACTTGCTCGTCGTCTTGGTTATAGATAAGCGTACCGGCTTTGGGCGTCATTTCGGCAAAAATCCGGAATTGATCCCGGTAATTTTCTTCCGTCGGAAATACGTTGATGTGGTCCCAGCTAATGCCACTCATTACGCCGATGTGGTGGTGGTACAAGTGAATTTTAGGCACCCGTTGGATGGGCGAAGACAGGTATTCATCACCTTCAATAATAATAATGGGGGCATCGTCGGTTAGTTTTACCATCAAATCAAAACCCTCTAACTGCGCCCCCACCGCATAGTCAAAAAGCCGATTATGGTACTGCAACACGTGCAAAATAATAGAGGTAATAGAGGTTTTGCCGTGGCTTCCCGCAATAACAATCCGCTGTTTGTTTTTGGATTGCTCGTAAATAAACTCCGGAAAAGAGAAAATAGGCAGGTTGTTTTCCTGTGCAAAAAGCAACTCCGGATTATCAGCGCGGGCGTGCATGCCCACAATAACGGCATCGGGGAGGGGTTGCAGTTTCTCCGGAAACCAACCTTCTTGAGAGGGCATTAATCCCTCGGCTTGCAGCCGGCCTTTGGCGGGTTCAAAAATTTCATCGTCAGAACCGGTTACTTTTAAGCCTTTGCGGTGCAGGGCCAAGGCCAAGTTGTGCATAATGCTGCCACCGATGGCAATCATGTGGATGTGCTGGTACGCTGAATTACTCATATTTTCACTTTCAAGGAAAGCAAATGTAATGATTTTAACCGTTTTTAAAA
>JBBSSO010000429.1:0-2518 GCA_038241905.1 Cytophagales bacterium
CGGCGACCACCTGGAACTTCCGCTAGGGCCTTTCCCCGCAGATGGAACCCTTTGGGCCGAGCGCCTGGCAGAAGCCGAGGAAGGTTTTGCCATCCACTTTACCTGGAGCCCGGGCCACAAAACCTTCGCCGAAATTCTGGAGCTAGCGGGACTACTGCCCCTGCCTCCGTACCTAAACCGAGACGCTGAACCAGAGGACCAGAACCGTTACCAAACCGTTTACGCGGCAGAAGAAGGCGCCGTGGCCGCGCCTACCGCCGGCCTGCATTTCACGCCCAGCGTGCTAGATCAATTGCTTGCTAGCGGCCATACGCAAGATTTTGTGACCTTACACGTGGGAGCGGGCACTTTTAAACCTGTGAAATCTGACGTAATGGAAGACCATTACATGCACGCAGAACAATTATCGGTGAGCCGCTTGTTTCTTGAAAAACTAGTGCAGCAGCTAGGCAAGCCCATTATTCCGGTCGGCACTACGTCTATGCGTACTTTAGAAAGTCTTTATTGGCTGGGGGCTGGGCTGGCGTTGAACTTGATTTCCGGTGAAACCGAAGAAGAGTTGCACGTGCCTCAATGGTACCCGTATGACGTAAAAACCACTATGAGCGCGCAAGAAGCCCTGGAAAATCTCTTGACGTACATGACCCGCCACAAGCTTTCACACCTGCAAGCAACCACCCGCATTCTCATCGCGCCAGGGTATTCGTTTCGGATTTGCCGCGGTCTAATTACCAACTTTCATCAGCCGCAGAGCACGCTGCTCTTGCTGGTATCGGCTCTGATTGGGCCGTCTTGGCAGGAAGTTTATCGCCACGCGCTGGACCACAACTACCGGTTTCTGAGCTACGGCGATAGTTCTCTTCTGCTTCCGTAAGGTCTGTTTTAGGCCTGTTTTTGGAAAAACAGGCCTAAAACAGACGCCAATTGCACTACTAAAACGCTTATGTGATCTCCATCTTCGGCCTAAAAAAACGGTTTTGGCAATACCATCGTTCAAGTAATAATTGCGTATTACTCAAACAAACACGACTAGGTAGAGTTGTTGCTTTTAAGTAATTTCACATCATCTAAAAAAACAATCTTGAATATGAAAAAATCTACTTTTTTAAAGATGGCTTGGTGCATGGCCATCGGGCTGTTCTTAGCCGGAAACCAGGCCGAGGCACAAATTAAAATGCCCGCCGCCAGCCCTTCTGCCACCATTAAACAAGCCGTGGGCCTTTCTGATATCACCGTAGAATATTCTCGCCCCAATACCAAGGGCCGCACTATTTTCGGAGATTTGGTGCCTTATGGTAAATTATGGCGCACCGGAGCAAATGCGTCCACAAAAATTACCTTCGGCGATGATGTCATGCTAGAAGGCCACAAAGTACCCGCTGGCACTTACGCGCTGTACACTATACCCGGCGAGAAAGACTGGACCATCGTTATCCATAAAAATACCAAGCATTGGGGCGATGGCGGCAAGGAATACCAGCAAAACGAAGACGTGGCGCGTTTTAATGTGCCTGCCATGAGAACGGCTGACAAAACAGAATCATTCACCATTCTTTTCACTGACCTTACCAACAACGGCGCTACGCTCAACTTGATGTGGGAAAACACGTCGGTACCGGTAAAAATTACTACCGATGTAGATGCTAAAGTAATGGCTCAGATTCAGGAGAAAGTAGTAAAAGGCCAGAAAGTTGCCTCTGGCCTGTACGCCGCCGCCGCCAACTATTATGCTGAAAACGGGAAAGATTTGAAGCAGGCATTAATTTGGATGAAAATAGCCAACGAGAAAGACCCTAAGTTCTGGACGTTGCATCAGCAAGCTAAAATTGAGGCCCTGGCTAAAGACTACAAAGGCGCCACTGCCACGGCCCGAAAATCCATTGAGCTAGCCAAAAAGGAAAACAATTCTGACTACGTTACGCTTAACGAGAAATTATTAGCCGAAATAAAAGGTAAAAGATAAGCGTTTTAGGCTTGTTTTTAGAAAAACAGGCCTAAAACAGAAAGCCCCGCCATTGGCGGGGCTTTCTGTTTTTAGAGGAATTAATTTCCGCTTTTCTAAATTCATACATTTAGAGTAGAATCTACATAAGCGTAAGCCAACTAAAGGAAAGAAACTGGCGGTTCGGAAGTTGGTTTGAATCAGCTTACCGCAGCCGTTACCGTCTACTACGCTTGGTTTACGTTTGCCTTTCCTATGAACGGTTGTAGCAAATACCCAATGCCCACTACCAAAAAACACCCGATGACGTTGTACCACAGGTACGCGATGGGCGTGTAAAAATACAAAACAAAAATAATGGCCTGCGTGGCCACAGCCGCCCAGAAGACAGCATTTGCGCCTAGGCGTTTAAAGTAAAAAGCGGCAATAAAAACTCCCAGCATGGTTCCGTAAAACAAAGAACCTAAAATATTAACCGCCTGAATTAAATTTTCTAGCTGCGAAGCAAACAGCGCAAAAAAGATGGAAACAGCGCCCCAACCTACCGTAAACCACCGCGACGCGGCCACATAATGA
>JBBSSO010000430.1:0-2515 GCA_038241905.1 Cytophagales bacterium
GGTTCCGTTTTCTTTTGCCCCAGACCAATCTGGCGATCAATACCACCAACGCATTCCACAAAAATCCTTCGCCGTAGGCGATGCAGATTTTATAATTCTAAGCCGGAAAGCAGATGCAACCTACGCAGTAGAACGTTACGGGCCAGATTTGAAGGTAAAATGGACTACTTCACTGAAGCTGGTGGGCGCAGAAACGGTTGAGGGTTTCTCAGTAAATGGAAGCACCGCTTTGGTAATCACGCATCGTATTTTAGCGGATCAAGGCAGTCAGGCGTTGTACGGACGCCTAATAGATTTGACTACCGGCCAAGAAGTGCAGCAGAAAAAATTACAAGATGCTCCCAGCAAAAGCCGTAAGCTAGAAGTTGCCGTGTCTGAAAACGGCGCTAAACTGGTTACCTTCCACAGCATTACCAAAGAGTACCAACTGCGTTCTATCCAGGCCAAAGTGTATGATGCCGCGCTGCATTTAGTTAAAGACCGGATGTATGATTTTGGGGGCGATGTGGGCCAGATGACCGCCCAGGTGCAGATAGACAACCTTGGCAACCAATACGTTACCCTGCTCACCGACAGTAACATGCGTCTAAGCGTGCGCCGCTACAATAATTTTAACAACGAAATTAAGGTAATGGAAGTGGCAGTAGGCGGCGTTTTTAGCGGCGAAACCCAGTACGTGCTTGACGCTAAATTTGTAGTAACGCAAGACAGTAGCCTTTACGCCGCTGTCTTGGTGGCCGAGGAGAAAACTGGCGAGTACCGCAGCCTCAAAATGGTAAAGTTTGACTACGCCATTAACAACATGCGCTTCGCGGAGGAGTTTAAATTTACCCCAGAAGTTACCCAGCGCCTCGCTCAGGCCACCGGCGCCCCTCGGCTGGCGGACACGTATCTGTCAGATATTTTGGTGAATTCTGATGGTAAAACTGTCATCATTACGGAGAAAAAATTTACCGAAGGCGGCGAGCAAAGTCCATTTCATGCCCAGGAACTGATGCTGTTTGCCTACGATGAATACCTGAAACCCATTTGGAACTCCGTCATTCTTAAAAACCAGGTCGCACCTGCTACCGAAGGATTTGCCGGCATTTCTTACCGCGCGCGCCTTTTTGAGAACCGTTTACAACTGCTCACTTTAGAAACTATTAAAGGCAAAACTGATCTTTATAACCGTACTATTCAATTGCCTACCGGAGCCTCTGAGCCCGCCAAAGCCATAGGCCTCAACGTAGCCAATGACATGCAAGTGGCCTTCGCTAAAGATTTTACTACGTGGCTATCTGAACGCACTATAATAACCGTGAACCGCCCATCTAAAAACGCGGCGGGCTTGCGGTTAAGCAGCATTACGTTTAAAGATTAACGTCTGTTTTCGGCCTGTTTTTGGAAAAAGAAGCCTAAAACAGGAGCTTTATAAGGGGCTGTTCAGGCTGACTCGTTTGAGCACTATTGTCCTTGATTCCAAGTAAATTATGTTGATAGATGTGTCACTAAGTATGGGGACAAAAATATCTTGCATCATAATTTAAATTCAGAGAAACGGATGATAAGCTCGATATCGACCGCGGCAAGAGACAGGTTTATACGATAGAAGAGCTGTTGGCTTTACTGGTAGTCCTAGGGGTTTGCCCCACCTTGCCTCACGCTCTTTCCAGAGCCTTTGTGCCAGTTTCGGAAGGGTCTAGTAGGCAGATAAAGCAAGTAAAGGCCTCCGCTCTGCCACCGTCCGAGAGCCTGCCGTAATTCTGGGCCATATGTATCCGGACATTGTCTAAAGCCGCCAAGTTTTAAATGCAGCAGCTTTAACAGATATAACGAACGGTTCAGAAACACAAATACCGCTCTGAATGCCGGTTCTTTGTCGGCCTGGCTGCAGATCAGTCTATATAGCTCGTCGGAGCTTTTGCGCATAATTACCGCCGCCGAATAGAGGTAAAAGGAGTGGGAGGAACTCAGGCTGAGCATGGGCTAAAGACGCAGCAGTTGGCCGATCAACTGCTGCGTCTATCTGCTACATACTAAAATGATGCCGCCAAGGTAAACCAGTTCAAGCTGATTTGCCGTCTCTGCCGGATAATGGGTGTCTATTTGTATGAAGCCGGCAACTGCCTCTCGTACTTTCCTTATTTTCCTAACCCAATAATCCAACTGTGCAAGTTTTAAGCCTGGTGACTGGCAAAATGATAGCTGCCTTTGGCCACTTTGCTAATAATCCGCTACCATCTGCAGCATTTTTTCTCCTGTATTCATTTCTCACTCTTTTCAACAAAAGTAGAAATGAAAAAAAGGAAGAAAAATATGCTCTTGGTGGGGTGGTTAATTACTGCTAAGAGCATGTTTAAATTTGTCTTTTGCGCTACAAACAGGCATCAATAGAACCTGTCTTCGCCTTTTTCTCTCACCATAGCGCTGCTATGTTGCGGTAATGGCACACCCCGAATGCTTTCGGGGAAACGCATCGTCAGAACCTTTCGCTTCCTGTTTTCGCCGGCAAAATCAAAACTTAAACAAGCAC
>JBBSSO010000431.1:0-2498 GCA_038241905.1 Cytophagales bacterium
CGGCTCTTCCGGCGGCTCAGCGGTGGCCGTGCAGGCAGATTTGTGTTTGGCGTCTATTGGCTCAGACACGGGCGGCTCGGTGCGCCAACCAGCGGCTTATTGCGGCGTGGTGGGCATGAAACCAACTTATTCCAGAATATCACGCTACGGCTTAATTGCGTACGCGTCATCTTTTGATCAAATTGGCGTCATTACGCAGAGCGTGGAAGATGCCGCTCTTTTGGTAGAAGTTATGGCTGGCGCCGATGAATTTGACGCCACCGTAAGTCAGCGCCCCGTGCCCGCTTACAGCCAGAAACTTGCCTTTGACCGCCCGGCCCGCATCGGGTTTATTAAAGATTCTTTTGACAGTCCTGGCTTAAATTCTGAGGTAAAAAATGCCGTGCAGGGCGTATTAGACCGCTTAGTTGCCGATGGCAATACGGTAGAAGGCGTTGATTTCCGTTTTCTTGACTATATTGTGCCCACGTACTACATCCTAACCACCGCCGAAGCCAGTTCTAACTTGGGCCGGTATGACGGAGTAAAGTATGGTTTCCGGAGCGAAAACGCGAAGGACCTGACCTCTATGTACAAGAAAACCCGGGCAGAAGGTTTCGGGAAGGAAGTGCAGCGCCGCATCTTGCTGGGCACCTTTGTTTTAAGCGCCGATTATTATGACGCTTATTACACCAAGGCCCAAAAAGTACGCCGCCTCATTAAAGAGAAAACCGACGAGCTTTTAGAGCAGTTTGATTTTCTAATAGTGCCTACCACGCCCACCACAGCGTTTAAAATAGGCCAAAACACCAAAGACCCGCTGGCCATGTACCTAGAGGACATCTATACGGTACAGGCTAACCTGGCAGGCATTCCGGCTATTTCGTTGCCCATTGGGCATGATGCGGCCGGGCTACCCATCGGGTTGCAACTGATGACAAAAGCCTTTGGCGAAGAGCAATTGTTTGCCTTCTCCAAAAAACTGATGGACCATCACCCTCACTAATACCTCATGCGCATTTCTACTTGTATCACGGGCCTTGTTTTATCGTTGGGCTTGGGTTCTGCCGTACAGGCCCGCCAAGCTACCGTTTTAGAAGCTCCCAGCGCGCAATTGCCCCTTGCGCGCCAAGCCAAGCCAGATTCAGTAGAATTTATTCCGGTAGAAACCGATGAATTAATTCAAGACCGGTTGAGCTGCCTGGAAAACGAGATTCCGCTGGAGTTTAATCCGCAGGTGCGCAACCTTATTGATTATTTTACCATCCGCAACCGCAAATACACCCGCCGGGTGCTGGAGCGCCAACCGGTGTATTTCCCGATGTTTGAGAAGTACCTGGCCAAACACGGCATGCCCGATGAGCTGAAATATTTAGCCGTTGTAGAATCTGCTTTGCTGCCCAAGGCGGTTTCATCGGCCAAGGCCGTGGGTTTGTGGCAGTTCATGACGCCTACCGCCAATGATTTTAAGCTGGTGCAGAATTCGTATTTAGACGAGCGCATGGACCCCGAAAAGTCTACCGAGGCGGCCTGTAAGTTTCTAAAGCAACTACACCGCATGTTTGGAAGTTGGGAAATGGCGCTGGCCGCTTACAACTGCGGACCGGGCAACGTTAGAAAGGCCATCGCCCGTTCTGGCGGAAAAAAAACGTTCTGGGGCATTTACGCCCATTTACCTAGAGAAACCCGTAACTACGTGCCAACTTTTACGGCCATTGTGTACGCCCTAAACTACGCGCCCGACCATAATTTGAAGGCAGATTTTGTGCGGCCCATTGTTGCGGTAGATACCCTTTTAATTAACCAACCGATAGACCTTAAACTTTTAGCCAAGCAACTTTCCTTGCCAGAAAACGCCATAGCGGACCTTAATCCGGCAGTAAAAATGCAATATTTACCCGCCGAAGCTAAAAATTATCCACTGCGGATTCCGGCATCTTCTAGGCCGTTTTTAGCCGAAAACCGGATGGCTATTTTAGACTCGGCCCGGTACGTGGCTCCCCTTCGGAGGGCGGCGCCAGCCTCTTCTACCATGGTGGCCAAAGCAAAAATCAACGTAGCGTCAGATTCTTCTAGCAAAGGCGTTTACACCGTTCGCCCGGGCGATTCACTGTTTAAAATTGCGCAAGAGCAAAACGTGACCGTGGAAGAATTGAAAGCTTGGAATCAGCTTAAAAACACTACGCTGCTAGCCCACCAGAAATTGGTAATTCGGAAGCCATCGTCAGAAAATAAAACGCCGCAGAAGGTGGCTGAACCAGTTGTAGAAAATACGTTACTGGCTTCCGCGCAAGTTGTTGCGGACCCAACTGCGGTCAAAACTGCTGGCTCTAACGCCAATGACGCTCCGGCCGAAAATGTAGTTGACGTCACGGCTACTCCCAAAAAGAACCCGGCCGCCCCAAAAACCAGAATTGAAACGCCGCAAACCATACACCACGTGCAGCCCGGCGATACGCTCTGGAACATTTCTCGGCGCTACAACAACATTAGCGTGGAGCAACTCAGAAAAGCCAACA
>JBBSSO010000432.1:0-2479 GCA_038241905.1 Cytophagales bacterium
CGTTAAAACCGCGCAACTGCACGTAAGTCCCCAAACGCTGGCCCAGCACGGAGCCGTTAGCGAAGAAACCGTTAAGCAAATGGCCGAAGGCGTGCGCCAACTGCTGCAAACCGACGTGGCCGTGGCTACCAGCGGCATTGCTGGTCCGCACAGTGGCCTTTCAGAGAAACCCGTAGGCACCTTTTGGATTGCGTACACCGATGCCCACCAAACCATCGCTCGTAAATTCCACTATAACAAAACCCGACTGCTCAACCTAGAGTACACCACTTTGCAAGTCCTAAATTTAATTCGGCAAAACTTGCCAGCTGTGGCCTCTGAATAACTCAAAACTAGATAATTAACCAAACGGCGGTTACTTTTTACCGAAACAATCCGGATTTTTCCTGTTTCGTTTCTGGTTTTTCTGTAACATTGCATAGAACTGACGGCTTTCTGCCTGCATCTTCCTGTTTGCACTCAACCAGAAAGACTCGGAAACTTTTTTGCGCCGCCAGAAAGCCTTTGCTAACGATAATTGATAACTGAACACTGACAATATGGCTCTTGTAGAAATGGTGATGCCCAAAATGGGCGAAAGTATCATGGAAGGCACCGTGTTAAAATGGTTGAAGCAAGTAGACGACACCATTGAGCAAGATGAATCTGTGCTGGAAGTAGCCACCGACAAAGTGGACACGGAGGTACCGGCCATTCAAGGCGGCGTATTGAAGGAAATTCTGGTACAAGAGGGCCAAGTTGTGGCGGTGGGTGCAACCCTGGCCATTATTAATACCGGCGGTGCCGATGAAGCCCCGGCTCGCGCTTCAACTCAACAACCAGAAGCGCAGCCAACCCAACCATCGGCGGCAGCCGCAGCAGAAACCACTGCATCTCCTGAAACTAACCAACGTTTAGAGCAACCCGCTTCTGGAAGGTTCTACTCGCCGCTGGTCATGAATATTGCCCGAGAAGAAGGTATCACCATGCAAGAGTTGGAGTACATTCCGGGTACCGGCAAAGACAACCGCGTGTCTAAGAAAGACATGCTGGAATACGTGACCAACCGCCAAAGCGGTGCGCAAACCAGTCCAGAAACTGCTCAGCAACCTGCGGCCCAGTCACAACCGCAACCGGCTGCTGCTGCTGCTGCTGCTGCACCGGCAGTTTCTCAGCCTGCCGCCAGCCCTGCCCCAGCGCAGTCTTACAGCGGCAACGTGGAGATTATTGAGATGGACCGCATGCGCAAAATGATTGCGCAGCGCATGGTAGACAGCATGCGCATTAGCCCGCACGTGACCTCTTTTGTGGAGGCCGATGTCACCAACATTGTTAACTGGCGGAACAAAAACAAAGACGCTTATAAAAAACGCGAGGGCGAAAACCTGACCTTTACGCCTATTTTCATTGAAGCCATCGTGAAAGCGATCAAGGATTTCCCGATGATTAACGTGAGCGTAGACGGCGATAAAATCATTAAGAAACGTGACATTAACATCGGCGTAGCCGTGGCCTTGCCTTCTGGTAACCTCATTGTGCCCGTAATTCACAAAGCCGACCAGATGAACCTGAACGGCATATCTAAACGACTGAACGACCTGGCCAACCGCGCCCGCATTAACAAACTTACTCCCGCCGATTTAGCGGACCCTACCTATACTATTTCTAACGTGGGCTCTTTTGGAAACCTAATGGGCACGCCCATTATCATGCAGCCGCAGGTAGCCATTTTGGCGGTGGGCGCCATCAAGAAAAAGCCCGCCGTTATTGAAACCCCAGAGGGCGATTTAATTGGCATCCGGCAGTTTATGTTTCTGTCGCACAGCTATGACCACCGCGTGGTAGACGGCTCTTTGGGCGGACAATTTGTGCGTCGCGTTGCTGATTATCTGGAGGGTTTTGACGGTAACCAAGCCATATAATTCAGGTATTTTACTTCTGACGATGGTCTCCTTTTAAAGAATGACCTCTCTTAGCGGAGAGGTCTTTCTGTTTTCGGGCTATTTTTCTAAAAGTAGGCTGGAAACAGGAAATGCCTTAGACGCTCGTAGGTCCCTACGGACACTACGAGGTCTTTGGGGCCGGTAGATTTGTGCTGAGGAACGTTTTGTTTTAGGCTTGTTTTCTTAAAAACAGCCCAAAAACGGGAATGAATAAAGGCACCTTTTCCTATATTTCAGTTAAGCGACGCAAATAAGTATTTAGAATACATGAGATTCAGTAGATGCTTCTCTTCTTGCTTTGCCTACGGAAAAGACCTCGGAGTGTCCGTAGGACCTGCGAGCGTCTGTACCAAAACCTGTTTTAGGCCTCTTTTCCGAAAAACAGCCCGAAAACAGATTTTTACAACCCATAGCGCTAGAATATTGTAAAAGCCTTATCTTTCGGATGCCGGATTTTTACTTCTCCTTCCCATGAAAAACACCTTGTTTCTGATTCTGTTCGCGTTTGTGCTGTTTTTAGCCATTTACTTTTACTGGGGCAAAAGCCAAGCAAATAG
>JBBSSO010000433.1:0-2470 GCA_038241905.1 Cytophagales bacterium
AAACAGGCCGAAAACAACGCCTTACAACTAATTTAAAAAAGAAGCTAGATTTTTACTTTCCGCAGCAACATAGCAACGCCGCCGGCCACTACGCCGCCCAACAGATAATAGCCGATGGTGAGGGCTTGGGTTTCACGGGTGCGGCTGCTGGGCGCGGTGCCCAAACCCATGGGGCCGGGCAATACTACGCCGCCAACTCCGGCTGCAGCGCCTAACAAAGAACCCCGCAGCAACGCTTTTTTGCCCGTACCTACCAAACTGTAATACAAGCTGTTAGACACAATATCGCCTACAATAGATAATGCGTGCAGTTGTCTAGGCTCAGGGGTGGTTTGGCCGGCATAGTGCAAACCTTTCGCAATGGCGCGCATGCCCAAAATATCCATGCGGGGGGCTTTGGGGTAAAATTGCCGCACACTTTCATGCACCGCCGTTACCGCTACGGCTCCTGCCAAGCCGCTCAAACCAGCGCGCAGCACTTTGTTCAAGCGCTTTTTAGACGGCTTGCGCGCTTTCTTGGCCTTTTTTACTTTTTTGTCTTTTATTTCATTGATCATAGTTCTAATATTTATAATGCGCTAGTAGATAACAATATATTAAGAGGCCATCGCCAAAGGCCAAAAAAAAAGGGCTTGGCGTTTAAACAAGTTCACACTTAGTTTAAACGGAATTACCCCAGAAGGTTTGGTTTATCGGCGGTAGCCGGAAGAAGAGTTAGGCGTTTTAGGCTTGTTTTTGGAAAAAGAGGCCTAAAACAGCATCTGAATCTTTTTGCATATCTTTGTGTCTTGTAGGCGATGGCACTGCTGCCTTCTCCTTTTTCATTCCGGGCCACCAAACACATCGGCCAATACTTTTCATGATGACATTTTCAGAACTTAATTTAATAGAGCCCATCCTGCAAGCCCTGCAGGAAGAAGGCTACACCAACCCCACCCCCATTCAGGAACAAGCGATTCCGCACCTTTTAAACGGCGATGATTTACTGGGTTGTGCCCAAACAGGCACCGGCAAAACGGCCGCCTTTAGCTTGCCCCTCATCCAGCGCTTGCATTTAGCCGGCCCTTCGCAACCCGCCAAAGCTATCCGGGCGCTTATTTTAACGCCCACCCGCGAACTAGCCATCCAGATTGGCGAAAGCATTGAAACTTACGGCCGCCACACCAAATTAAAGTACACCGTAGTTTTTGGTGGCGTGGGCCAAGTGCCGCAAGTAGATAAAATTCAGCGCGGCGTAGACATTCTGGTAGCCACGCCCGGCCGCTTGTTGGATTTAATGAACCAAGGACTGCTGTCTTTAAAATTTATCCAGACCTTTATTTTAGATGAGGCCGACCGCATGCTAGACATGGGCTTTATTCATGATGTGCGTAAGGTAATTGCCAAGATTCCGGTTGACCGCCAAACGCTGTTGTTCTCGGCTACCATGCCGCAGGAAATTCAGAAACTGTCTAGCACTATTTTAAGAAACCCGGTTTTTGTAGAGGTAACGCCTGTTTCTAGCACAGTAGAGAAAATTCAGCAAAAAGTGTTTTTCGTCGATAAAATGGAGAAACGGGCGCTCCTAAAACATCTTTTTACTGAAGAAGGCATTAAGAGAGCCTTGGTATTTTCCCGCACCAAGCACGGTGCTGATCGCATTGCCAAAGACCTGTCTAAAGCTGGCATTACGGCCCAAGCCATTCACGGAGATAAAGCGCAGAGCACCCGCGTAAAAGCCCTCACTCAGTTTAAAAACAACGAATTGCAGGCCTTGGTTGCCACTGATATTGCCGCCCGCGGCATTGACGTAGATGACTTAACGCACGTAATTAACGTTGACTTACCTAATGAGCCCGAAACCTACGTGCACCGCATCGGCCGTACCGGCCGCGCTGGCGCCGAAGGACAAGCGCTTTCTTTCTGCGATGATTCTGAACTGCCTTACCTCCGCGACATTGAACGCCTGACCAAACAAGATATTCCGGTAGAAACAGAACAGCCGTTTCACCTGGGTTTAGACAAATTACCGCTCGCTGGTGGCCGGGCCACAGACAAAGCGCGCCCGAATAATACCCGAGGTGGCGGCGGCGGTCAAAGAAATTCGCGCTCTAGCGGAGGGCAAGGCCAACGAAGCAGAAGACCAGAACAAGCCTCTGGAGCGGCCCAAGGCAATGACAGACCCCGCCGGCCAGCCGGCGATAACCGTGAAAGAAGGTAAGTTAACTAGCCTTTAAAGCACAAAAAAGCCATCCTCTAGAACCGAGGATGGCTTTTTTTATAAATATCTAGTTAAGCTTGACTTAAACCGGCTTAAGAATACTTGTTTTTAGATTTCTTGCCAGATTTGTCAGAAAACCCGTTGGTGGCCGTTGACTTGCTTTTGCCCATGCCCATCCAATTATTAGAAGACGCCGCTAAATACGTAGCGCCCAAGGCGATGGCAGCGCCACCAATTACTTTTTGAGTCGTGCTCAAGCTGTTGTAGCTG
>JBBSSO010000434.1:0-2460 GCA_038241905.1 Cytophagales bacterium
AGCTTTTTTGAAGAAAGCCGTGGACGAAGGCGTGCTGTTAGATTACTTTGTGTACCCCGGCCACCCGCACAACGTGGGCGGCAAAGACCGGGCGCACCTTTACAAAAAAGTGACGCAGTATTTTGACGATTTCCTGTAAGAGCTTGCAGGTTGTTTTAGGCCTGTTTTTCTAAAAACAGGCCTAAAACCGGATACTATCCTTCAAAAACGCAGTTACCTTATGTTTTCGTTATCTTGTTGGTGATAACACCAATTAAGTTTTAAGTTGAAAAAACCACAACTTGGCTTCTGGTTGATAAATACCTTTTGAAAAACAGAAGGGCAGTATAAATTGAACCGCATAACTTCTTGTTGGTGATAACACCAACAAGGGCTTACAGTATTTTGACGATTTCCTTTAAGAGCGTGCAGGTTGTTTTAGGCCTGTTTTTCTAAAAACAGGCCTAAAACGGGAGACTATTCTTCAAAAATACATTCAGGCAGTTGCTTTATGTTTGCGTTATCTTGTTGGTTTTATCATCAACAAGGGATTAATTCCTTAACTGTCATTTTATAAAAACCGGGGCACTTTATTTACCTCGCTAATTTGCTAGAACTATGTTAAAACGCTTTTCCTTTTTAAGCTTTTCAGTTAGCGTGTTGTTGCTTTCTGCCTGTCAGGCGCCGGGTTCTTTATCTTCCGCCCCGGGGGGCGATGGAATTTCTGAAGCAAGTTACCTAGAGCACGTTACAGCTTTAGCCGCCGATGAAATGGAAGGCCGCAAGCCATTTACCGCTGGGGAGCAAAAAACGCTGGCCTACCTAGAGCAGCAAGCCAAAGCGCTGGGTTTGGAACCGGGCAACGGCAACAGTTACCGCCAAGAAGTGCCCCTCATGCAAATCACGACGGACGCCGCCCCGACCATGACGGCAAAAGGCAAAGAATCGTTTGAGTTGAAAGGGCAGGAAGATTACGTGCTTTGGGCCCGCCGCACCGATGCCCAAATTTCTCTCCAAAATACGCCGTTGGTATTTGCTGGCTTCGGAATTGTGGCTCCAGAATATAATTGGAACGACTATGCGGGGTTAGATGTGAAAGGCAAAATTGTGCTGGTATTGGTGAACGACCCCGGCTTTTATTCCCCTGATACTACTTTTTTCAAAGGTAAAACCATGACCTACTACGGCCGCTGGACTTATAAAATGGAAGAAGCCGCCCGCCAAGGAGCCAAAGGTTGTATAATTGTGCACGCCACAGATGCGGCCGGCTACCCGTTTCAAGTAGTGCAAAACAGCTGGAACACCGCCAAACTTTACCTAGACCCACGGGGCAAAAATGCCTACACCACCGCTGTAGAAGGTTGGATAACTTCGGACGTGGCCGAAAAACTATTCATGGCGGCTGGCAAAGATTATGCCGCTGAAAAAAAGAGGGCGGGGCAGCGTGGGTTTAAGCCTTTTGGGCTGGGCGTTACGGTTAGCACCAATTTAAAAGCCACGGTTAAATATGACAAATCCTACAACTTTATTGCTCAAATACGGGGCAGCCAGCGGCCAGATGAGGTTTTGGTCTACTCCGCGCACTGGGACCACCTTGGCATAGGCAAGAAAAACGCCCAAAATGACAGCATTTACAACGGCGCCGCCGACAATGCCAGCGGCACCGCCGGTTTACTGGTCTTGGCCAAGGCATTTAAAAGTCGGGGTGAACGGCCGTTGCGAACGGTGGTTTTTCTGGCCGTTACCGCTGAGGAACAAGGACTGCTGGGCTCCAAATATTACGCGGAAAACCCTGTTTTTAGTCCGGCTAAAACCGTCGCGAACCTGAATGTGGACATGTTAAACCCCTACGGCGCTACCAGAGATATGGTGGTCATCGGCCGGGGGCAATCAGAATTAGAGGATTTACTGGCCGAGGAAGCCGCCAAAGCTGGCCGTTATTTGAGCAATGATCCATCGCCAGCGGCTGGTCTTTATTTCCGCTCAGACCACTTTAATTTCGCGAAGGTGGGCGTACCTGCTTTGTTTATCACGATGGGCATTGACCACATTCAACTCGGCAAAGCCGAAGGTAAAAAACTAATGGAAAACTTTACCGCCAACCACTACCACCAACTATCTGATGAAGTAAACAAAAATTTTAAAACCGATGGAGCCGTGGCCGACTTGCAATTGCTTTACCAACTGGGAACTAAGCTGGTCAATTCCGCAGTATGGCCCCAGTGGAAAGCAGGTTCTGAATTCAAATCTATCCGCGAAAAAAGCAAGCCTTGATTTTGCTGTTTTAGGTCAGCTTTACGAAAAACAGGCCTAAGAGCATGTTTAAATTTGTCTCTTGCGCTACAAACAGGCATCAAAAGAACCTGACTTCGCCTTTTTCTCTCACCATAGCGCTGCTATGTTGCGGTAATGGCACACCCCGAATGCTTTCGGGGAAACGCTTCGTCAGAACCTTTCGCTTCCTGTTTTCGCCGGCAAAAT
>JBBSSO010000435.1:0-2456 GCA_038241905.1 Cytophagales bacterium
CCGGCCGCATGAGCCGGTTAATAGAGGCAGAAGCCACCGAAGGCACCAAAACCTACACCCTGCCCAACATGCTGGCAGAACTGAGAGGCGGCATCTGGAAAGAAGTAGCCACCAGCCAAAAGCCCGATTTATACCGCCGCAACCTGCAACGCGGGTATTTGGAGCGCATGGAATATTTGATGACCCAAGAAACACCCGCCGTACCCGCAGCCTTAGCGGCGTTTACAGGAGCAACGCGGGTGAACGTTGCCCAGTCAGATATTAGACCTTTGGTGCGCGGGGAGCTAACTACGTTACAGCGCAGCATCCGGACTTCTTTGGCCAAAACCACGGATACCATCACCAAATACCATTTGCAAGACGCTTTGGTACGCATTGACCGCATCTTGAATCCTAAAGGCTAGGCTGGTTTAATTTGGATTTATTATGAACAAACAGGTAGGGCAAGCCGATGGCTTGCCCTACCTGTTTTAGGCCTGTTTTTGGAAAAACAGGCCTAAAACAGAAAAAGAGTCCAGGCATAATCGCCAGAACTCTTTTCCATCGTATTAAATAAATTACTTAATCTCTCGGGATAATGAATTCCTGTCCCGGTTGAATTACGTTAGGATCACTTATTTTGTCTTTGTTAGCTTCGTGGATTTTGTGCCACTGCTGGGCATCTCCGTACACGTTTTTGGCAATTTTAGAAAGTGAATCGCCGCTTTTAACCGTGTAGGTTTCTTGAGCAGTTTTACCAAAAATTGGATTGGTGGCAGGCGTTACCGCAGGTTTTTCTTCGCCTTTCTTTAAAAAATCAAATAGTCCCATAGTCGTATTGGTTAGCAGCAGGTTAAAGCCTGCCAGCACGTGTTATATTTAGTGTATTAAGTTCTCTCATACGAAGGCCTTTCTGATAAGTTTATAACATTTCTTAAAACTGTACGTGTCGCTGGACGTATGAAAAGCGGGTTGCCCCGATGGCATTTCCGCTAAACTAAACACGAACTAAAACTATGAAACCATTTATGAAAAAAGGCGCAAATCAAATTCTGTCTTTGTTAGTTGTCTTGTTACTAAGCGCCGGTACGTTTAGCTGCGGCGATAAAGGAACCGAAGGCGCAACTTCTTCCATGATTTCTGGCCCGTCCAGCAAAATATGGAAAGCCGACAAAGAATTGAACGCGATGGGAGATAAAGACAAATTAACGAGCGATGAAAAAGCCGAGCAAATTCAGTTTTTCGCCAACGGCAATTTCACCCAAACCTCCAAAACCGAATCGGCCAACGGAACTTGGGCGTATAACGAAAGCGCCAAAAGCCTTACCTTAACCTACGCCAACCAAAACGTAAGCGAGACCTTCGCCGTTACGGAGTTAGACGATGATAACTTGACCCTACGCGCGCCAGATGGCTCCATGTTAGAATTAGAGACAGAATAATTTCTGATAAATTTACCCGCAAAAAGCCCATTTTGGTGAACCCGAAGTGGGCTTTTTGCGGATTAAGACCAGATCTAAATATTAAAAATCATAACAATTTTCCCTTTATCGTGCCTATTTTTAGTTACGATTTACTCTTCAGGCAATTCCTCGCACCCTTTGAAAACACGTTTCCATCTTTTTGAATTAGAAGACCAGCCTTGGTTTCCGCACGCCGTTAGGCAGGGCATGATGGATGTGCTACGCTTTCTCATCACGTTTCTGGGCATCTACAAACCCATTGTGCCCTTGCTAAAAAACGCGCTGGAAACCCAAAAGCAAACCCATCTGGTAGACCTTTGCGCGGGTGCGGGCGGTGGCATTTTACAGATTTGGCAGGAGCTTGAAAAGCAGAGCAAACAAGCCTATCACATTACCCTCACGGATAAATTCCCGAATGTAGCGGCCTATCAATTTTTGCAGAAGCAGTCAGGTGGCGCGCTTTCTTATTGGGCGGAGCCCGTTGATGCCACGGCCGTACCCGATGGTTTGCCGGGTTTCCGGACGGTTTTCTCCGCTTTTCATCATTTTAAACCAGAACAAGCCCAAGCCATTCTGCAAGATGCCGTGCGCCAGAACCAAGGCATTGGCGTATTTGAGGGCGCGGGCAAACGCTGGCACGAGTTTCTGCTAGTCTGGCTGGTTTTCCCGTGGGTTATTTTGCTCATAACCCCATTTCTGCGTCCCTTCCGCTGGAGCCGACTTTTCTACACCTACCTTTTTCCGCTTATTCCGCTGGGCACCATCTGGGACGGCACCGTTTCTTTGCTCCGGATGTACACGCCCGCTCACCTAGAACAGATGGTGCAACGTTTAGACGCACCGCATTATACCTGGCGCATCGGCCGCGCCCGACATTGGAGCGGCACGGGCGTGTTGTATTTAATCGGATATCCTTCGTAAACTGCGCCATGATCTCAACCTGGTTTGCCGCCTGGCGTCTCCTCCGGATTCCGTTTTCGCTGTATTTAATGCCTATTTTCTGGTTTGCCCTCA
>JBBSSO010000436.1:0-2428 GCA_038241905.1 Cytophagales bacterium
CCCGTTTGACCTAGACGCGTACAAAAAAGCGCTTGACTTGCCTGACGTACACGGCGAAGCCGGTTATTCTACCATGGAGCGTAATTCCATCAGGCCTACGCTAGACGTAAACGGCATTTGGGGCGGCTACATCGGCGAAGGCGCCAAAACTGTTATTCCATCTCAAGCGTTTGCCAAGATTTCTATGCGTTTGGTACCGCACCAAACCTCAGAAGAAATTAGCCAGCTTTTTCAGACGCATTTTGAATCACTTGCGCCCGCTAGCGTAACAGTGGTGGTAAAACCGCACCACGGCGGCGAGCCGGTGGTTACGCCCACTACTTCGGTGGGTTATCAGGCTGCAGCTAAGGCGATGGAAACTACCTTTGGCAAGAAGCCGGTGCCTGTGCGGAGTGGCGGCAGCATACCTATTGTAGCCATGTTTAAGTCTGAGCTAGGAATAGATACCGTGCTGATGGGTTTTGGCTTAGATTCTGATGCCATCCACTCGCCAAACGAGCATTTTGGGGTGTTTAACTTTATGAAAGGCATTGAAACTATTCCGCTTTTCTACCAATACTTCACCGAAATGCATGCTGCTCAGAAGTAGTAAAGCACTTGCACCAACATAATTTTCAGAGTTTTTTGCGTGCCGGGTCTTAATTTCCCTAGCGTTAATGCTTGCCTTGTGTGAGTTCTAAAGGAAAAGTTTACCATCGGCCGAAGGCATTAAGCAAAGCCAAAAAAAAATGCCCCACCGTTTTGGTGGGGCATTTTTAGGTAAATTTGGTGCACTTAGGTCTTACATGCCAGGCAGCATGAAACCCAAAGTTAACTGGAAAGTAGAATGACGGGCATTGGCCAATTCATCATTTCCATTATCTTTTGCTAAATCGCTGATGCTACCGTTGTAACGTAAACCAAGGCTAACGCCGTTGGCAGCTTGAAAACCAACTCCAGCCGCGTAGCCAATTTCAATTTCGGCTAGGTCATCTTTATTGATTTTTTTGGAACCTTGGTCAAAAGTATCTCCATTTTTACTTGCCTTTGTATTATTTTTAATACCTAGTAAGTAAGACACCTGTGGACCAGCTTCAAAGAAAAGACCGCCAGCTTTCACTTTTAGCATAATAGGAAGATCAAGGTAGTTGTAGTTTACTTTTCCTGTATACTTAAAGTTGTCTGCTCCAATTTTAAACTCAGTATCATTGTACTTGTACCCTTTCTGCGAGAAAAGCAACTCTGGCTGAACGGAAAGAAAACCATCACTCATTAAAGGGAAATTAGCAGTTACACCGCCCACAAATCCAACTTTATTCTCGTACCGGTCTTCTTTAAGGTCTCCGGATAAGTTAGAATAGTTTACTCCTGCTTTTAGACCGAAACTTGGTCCTGATTGTGCTTGTGCAAAATTGATAGAAAATGCAGCTGCTACAAATAATACAATCTTTTTCATAGTGTTAAAAATTAAGTTTATTCTAAATTCTTCAATTAGTGTTAGTCTAGAACCCTCCCTTATACGCGCACGGAGGGAAAGGTTGGCTTTAGTTGCATAAATTTTATCTTGCCGTCAGATAAAAACGAGTGCAGGCTGCCTTAGGAAAACATAATAAACGTAACAAAAGATTATTCATCAAGAAGTTATGGAAAGTTTATTGATTAATAAGTGCCATAAAAATATTGCCGCGTCGCGGATGGCCTTATTAATTTTTTTTAAAAATAGCAGTTTAGTTGCCGTAAGAGCTATAATCAAAGGAAAAGAAGCGGTTAATAATTCTTTCTTCCGTGGATTTTACGATTTGGGATAGCCCTTCATTCTATCTAATGCCAAGCTCCCCAACCGATAGGTATCTGGCATTCCAAAAAAAAACTTCGCCAGCCTTACTTAAAAAGGCCGGCGAAGTTTTAGGCCTGTTTTTCCAAAAACAGACCTAAAACAGCTTTATCCGGCCCAGCCTTCGCGGTCAAGGCTGCGGTATTGAATGGCCTCGGCCAAATGCTCAATCTTTATTTCTTCAGAAGCACCTAAATCCGCGATGGTGCGGCTTACTTTTAAAATACGGTCATAGGCTCGCGCCGAAAGCCCCAGTTTTTCCATCGCAGTTTTTAGCAGCAGGCGCCCAGCGTCGTTTATGCGGCACAAGTCTTTGACCATCTGGGGCGGCATCATAGCGTTGGAATGAATCTCTGGAAAATCTTTGAAGCGCTCGGCTTGCCACAGGCGGGCTTTTACCACGCGCTCCCGTATGTCAGCGCTGGTTTCAGCTTTGCGGGTGCCAATCATCTGGTCAAAGGAAATGGGCGTTACTTCCACGTGCAAATCAATTCTATCTAACAGCGGACCACTTACTTTATTTAAATACCGTTGCACCACGCCCGGGCCGCACACACACGCTTTGTCTGGGTGGTTGTAAAATCCGCAGGGGCAAGGGTTCATGCTAGCGATGAG
>JBBSSO010000437.1:0-2426 GCA_038241905.1 Cytophagales bacterium
AACGAACGTCTACCTGTACCAAGTCTGAGGCCTGCCGCGAGGAATAGAACTGGCCGTTCCGCATCCAATTAACGCCGTACACAGATTTGGCCTGGAACGTGCCTTTCCGGAAGATATCGTCTAAGGTAATTTTCTGTTTTTCTTGGGCCATCGCGCTCCCGGCAAGGGAGAAGCAAAGAAGCGCCCACAGCAAGCGGCTAAAAGTAGATTTCATGGGTAAAGCTGAAGTTGAACACCTTAAAAGTAGTAAATATTTTGCATTGCCCAGCCGCAAACGTTCGTTCGTATTTAGCAAATTGCTGATGGCTTTAACGCAGGGCTTTTTCTAAAGATTTCCGGTGCGGCCGCCGTCAACGGGTAGGTTAATTCCGGTAATATAGGCAGCGGCCGGCGAGGCCAGAAACGCAGCGGCGGCGGCTACTTCCTGCGCTTCCGCAAAGCGATTTGCCGGAATACCCGACAGCATTTCTTGCTCGATTGCATCCCGACTCAAGCCGGTTTTCTGCATTTTGGCCTCAATGAGCGCATGATGACGGGCCGTGAGCGTGGCGCCGGGCAACACATTGTTAACGGTAATCTTAAAAGGCGCCAGTTCCAAGGAAAGTGTTTTGGCCCAATTGGCCACCGCGCCTCGGATGGTATTGGAAACGCCCAGTCCATTAATTGGCTGCTTTACTGACGTAGAAATAACGTTAATAATGCGGCCAAATCCGGCGGCTTTCATGTACGGCACCACCGCCTGCACCAACACGTGGTTGCAAACCAAATGCTGCGCGAAAGCCTGCTCAAATTCTGCTGCATCAGCGTCCAACGCGGGCCCACCCGCTGGGCCGCCGGTGTTGTTGACCAGAATGTGCGCCTGGCCCACCGTTTGCAAATGGGCGTGTATGCGTTCCTGCACTTCTTGCGGTCTCGTAAAATCCGCGACTACGTAAAGGTGCTGCTGGCCCGCGGTGGTGTCTAAATCTTGCAGGGTTTCCTGCAAACGGGTTTCGTGGCGGGCCACCAATGTAACGGTTGCGCCCAAGAGGGCCAATTCTATGGCAATGGCTTTGCCGATGCCCTGCGTGCTGCCGCAAACCACGGCGTGCTTGTTTTGTAGGTTTAAATCCATCGTACTACTACGTGTTAAGTCTGGCTTTCTGAACGGTTAAAATACGGAAATATGCTGTAAAATGCTTTTCGGCTGCCTTTCCCCGTGGAACAAATCTGAAAATATCTGAAGAAAAACATTCCATCGGTTTACAAAACCTGTTTTAAGGCTATTTTTCAGAAAACAGGCTTAAAACAGGATTTGCCTTTTCTGCCGATGGTTTCGTACCTTGGCCCGCGACTTCCGTTTTTGCGGTGGCCGCTTACCAGTAAACGATTTTTATGGCTCTGCAACCCGCTTTTAATTTCAAGAAATGGATAGAAGAACACCGCCACCTGCTTAAACCACCGGTGGGCAACAAGCAGGTGTTTTTGGATAACCAAGATTTTATTGTGATGGTGGTGGGCGGGCCCAACTCGCGGAAAGATTACCACCTCAACAACGGCGAAGAGTTCTTTTATCAGCTAGAAGGCGATGTGGTGCTCAAGGTTATTGACCAAGGCGAGTTCAAAGATATTCCCCTCCAGGAGGGCGATATTTTCCTTTTGCCGCCCAACGTGGCGCACTCGCCCCGGCGCGGACCCAACACCGTGGGCCTAGTGATAGAGCGCTACCGCGATGAAAGTGAACTTGACGGTTTCCAATGGTTTTGCGAGAATTGCCACACCAAATTATACGAAGAATTTATTCCTGTCTCAGATATTGTGGGCCAATTACCCGTAGTGATGGACGGTTTTTGGGCTTCTGAAGAGAAGCGCACGTGTAGTAATTGCGGCGAGGTAATGGAGAAACCAGCGGTGGCGCAGTAAAAAAGCGTTAGGCCAGTTGGCTGTTTTAGGCCTGTTTTTCTAAAAACAAGCCTAAAACAGCCAATTATGCTTCTTGGTCTTCTTTCATGTTGTGGTACACAGCTTGCACGTCATCATCTTCATCCAGACGATCTAAGAGCTTGGTCATGTCTTCTTGCTGCTCCGGCGTCAGTTCCTTCATAACGGTGGGGTAGCGTTGTAGTTCTGAAGTAGTTACGTTTAGGCCGGCTTCCTCCAAAGCTTTCTGCATGGCACCGAAATCTGAGAAAGAAGTCTGAATTACTACCTCGTTTTCTTCCTCGTCTTTGTCAATACTCTCCAACCCGAAATCAATCAGGTTCAACTCCATTTCTTCCAGATCAAGGCCATCGCCGTTAAGGTGGAAAACGCCTTTGCGCTCAAAGATAAAGTCAAACTGACCGGTTCTACCCAGTTCGCCGCCGGTGCGGTTAAAGTGCATGCGCACGTTGGCTACGGTGCGGTTTACGTTGTCAGTGGCGGTTTCTATGAGCACGGCCACGCCA
>JBBSSO010000438.1:0-2414 GCA_038241905.1 Cytophagales bacterium
ATCTGTCGCCACTAACTTTGACTCCTTGTCTAATTGTGTAGCGAGCAATCTGCGTTTCTGAAGCTTGTTATAAAAGCCAACAGCCTCGTTTATGTACCTGTTTCTGTTTTTGTTGACTTTGGTTAAAATATCTTCGGTTTCCTGGAAAATAGAATCCTCCAGTTTTAATGATAGATTCTTCATGCTGGTAGTTTTATCTAAGAGCTTGTTTAAATTTTAGGTTTCCCAGCGAAAATGGCAAGAGTAAGGTTCTGCCAAAGTCGTTTTTGAGCCACGTAGCATCGCTACGAAAGCGACAAAAGGATGAAGGCAGGTTCTTACTATAGACATTTGCAGCAAAAAGCTAAAGTTTAAACATGCTCTAAAGGTATATTCTATTTGTATATACTACATGCTTTTATTTTTGGTTCGATGGATGTAGATACGGTCAAGAATAAACAGCGGTGAGGCCTTCGGCTTAAGGGTGACGTTCTGGTGTTGGTAATGTATTTTTTAGTGCAGGTCGAACAGCGTTTTTAGTTTCTTCTCAATGTCAGCCTGTTGCTTGGTGGAGGTAATGCCGAGTTGCCTTTTTATTAAACTCTTAGGTATGGTTACCAATCTATGTAATTTATTACTGAATCGATTGCAAGCCCGGTTACCTGAAAGTCAACATCACTTCTGTTTATCACTAAATCTGATTCATTCAGTGACCCTGGAATTTGACTACTGATAAATGCTATGATTATATGGCTGTAAAGCCCTATCTCATCTGTTAGGAAAACAGCAGGTCTGACTTTGATTCCGCTAAAATCGTCGAACGGAAAAGGAACCAAAACTACTTTTCCTTTAGTCATGGAATGGCTTTCCATCTGTCAGGTTATAAACGTCCTCCTGTTCGTCATGCAGAAATTGGAAAGCTGGATTGTTAGTCATGGCTGACAACCAAAGCTTATCCTCTGTTTCTTCTTTTTCATCAGACACAAGGATAATTACTTTAACTTTCTTTTCCCTCATTACCAAAGGGTTGTCTAATCGCAGAATCCCTTTCTTATCTATTGTTCCTGTCGCTTCTATCGCCCTCATAATAAATCCTTTTCTTAATAATACGAAAATTTAGGATAACAATTTTAATTTATACTCTATCACCCAATAACTCAATACCCTACACCCAGCAAAAAAACAGCCCCTTACGTGGTCTGCATTTGAGTTAGTTTGTGGTATAAACCGCCTTGGCGAACCAAGTCAGTGTGGTTGCCACGTTCTACAATGCGGCCGCCTTGCAGCACAATAATTTCATCGGCGTGCTGAATGGTGCTTAGGCGGTGCGCAATGACCAAAGAGGTGCGGTTTTTCATCAGGTTGGTGAGCGCTTCCTGCACCAGTTTCTCAGATTCAGTGTCTAGGGCCGAGGTAGCTTCATCCATTAATAAAATAGGCGGATTTTTAAGAATGGCGCGGGCAATGCTCAGGCGTTGGCGCTGGCCACCCGACAACTTGCCGCCCCGGTCCCCGATAACGGTTTGGTAGCCTTCCGGTGCTTTAATGATGAACTCGTGGGCGTTCGCTATTTTGGCGGCAGCTATTACTTCTTCCTCGGTGGCATCCGTTTTATTAAACTTGATGTTGTTGAAAATGGTATCGTTAAAAAGGATGGATTCTTGCGTTACAATGCCCATTTGATCTCTTACAGAATGCAAGGAGCAGTCGCGCAGGTCTTGGCCGTCAATAAAAATAGAGCCTGCGGTGGGGTCATAAAAGCGGGGCAGCAAATCGGCGAGGGTAGATTTTCCGCCGCCAGACGGGCCCACCAAAGCAATGGTTTTTCCCTTCGGGATGATGAGATTAATGTCTTCCAGAATAGGGTCAGCGGCGTACCGGAAACCCACATTCCGGAACTCAATCTGCTGGGCAAATTCTGGTAAATTTTTGGAACGCGGCTGGTCTCTAATAAGCGGTTCCGTGTCAATGAGCGTGAGCACGCGCTGCCCAGCCACCAAACCCCGTTGAATGTTGCTGAAAGCGTTGGAGATGGCTTTTAGCGGCACCAAAACCTGAGAAAAAAGCGCCAAATAGGCAATTAAATCTTCGCCTTGTAAATCAGATTCGCCACGCAACACCAGGGAACCGCCGTAAAAAAGAATGCCCGCCACCGCCGTTACGCCCATAAACTCAGAAAACGGCGAAGCCAGGCTGCGCTTGTTGTTCATGGAGGTAATAATGCGGGCGTAAAGGCTGTTACTAACCTCAAACTTTTGCTGCACGTACGGCTGGGCGTTAAAGCCTTTAATTACGCGCATGCCGCCCAAAGTTTCATCAATAATGCTCAGAATAGCTCCCAGCGCATCTTGCCCTTGGGTAGATTGGCGCTTTAGTTTTTTGGAGATGGCAGAAATAACCAAGCCCGAAAGAGGCAGTACCAGCAAGCTGAAAAA
>JBBSSO010000439.1:0-2400 GCA_038241905.1 Cytophagales bacterium
AAGAACCTGTCTTCGCCTTTTTCTCTCACCATAGCGCTGCTATGTTGCTCAAAAAACGCTTCGTCAGAACCTTTCGCTTCCTGTTTTCGCCGGCAAAATCAAAACTTAAACAAGCTCTAATAGGTATTTAAAATAAGCCTGACATTAGGCAAATTATTACGGCTGTTTTAGGCCTGTTTTTGCAAAAACGGGCCTAAAACAGCCGTAATCTAAAATCTAATCCGGAGACTGGCTTCTACCTGAGAATCTGGCTTAAAACCCGCATCGTCTTCTTTATTAATATCAAATGACCCAATGAGCTGCACGTTGTCTTTAAAGTTAAGACCCGCATTCACGTTAATAGGAGACGTTTTATCAAACTGCCCCCGATAAAAAATTCCACCGGTCAAGAATTTCAGGTTGGCCTGAGCACCGCCTTGCACGTTGGTCTTGGCGCCAGACAATAAAGGACGGTCAACCAACACAGAAGGCGTTAGGCTTACCATGTAGCCGAGGTTAATTTTATAGCCCATCGTCACAAACAACTCGCGCAGATCTTCTCTATCGGCGTTTTCAGCTAAATTAAAGGTTGGAGCCAACAAACTTACCATCGAACCACCCGCATAAAAATTGCGAATATTCAACCAAATTCCCACGTCAATATCCGGCCGCAAATCGTTGTCATGGCCCACCATTTGGGGCTCTCCTACAGGCAGCACCATCTCAGATAAATCTACATTCAGGTATTTAGCAGATAGTTGCGTACCGAATGACAAATTACTCTCTGCTCCCAGCCTAAATCTTTTGGCGTAGGTTAGGCCAAATTTGCCCAACCAAAAAGGGCCATATTGGTCGTAAACCATCAGCACACCCACGCCATTTAGGCTGTTTTCTCCCCCCGTAGTGCCGTGGTAAGCGCCAATAACGGTCAATGGTGCCGTTGATGATTTTCCGGGTATGGAGTTAAGGTGGCCGTTTAAGTTTATTTCCTTTTTACCCTCCGTCCCAGCAAAACCCGGGTTCAAGAAAAAGTAATTCTGATGGTAAAGACGCGGCACAGAAACCCTATGTTTCACCGCTTGGGCACTAGCTAATCCTGCGGTCAGCATAAAAAAACTGCCCAGCAATAATCTTTTAAGTTTCATGCTGTTTTATAAAGGTGGAATGACGCGTAATGAAAAAGTACCGGCTCACTATAAAGCCTTACTTAAGCAAAAAGAACTTGCAGAAGTTAACTAAAGTTCATTTCCAGACCTTGCCCTCGTCCCAATTCTTTATTCTTAGTAGCCCATGGCGGTATCATCGCCCCGTGGATCAGCGCCGCCTTCATAGGTGCCGTTAGGTAAACGCAAAATTCCGTCTACCCTGCCGTATTTTCCTCTGTTTTTAATCCGATGGCCTTTTGCCTCTAACGCCTGCCGCACGGCCGGAGTGAGTGCAGCGGCTTCCGCCTGAATTTCATCGGGCAGCCATTGGTGGTGGAATCGAGGGGCGCTCACTGCCTCCTGCATCGTCATGGAATGGTCTATCACGTTTAAAATCGTTTGAAAAACGGAGGTAATGATGGTTGACCCACCCGGCGTGCCCACCACCATGTACAACTGGCCATTTTTCTCAATAATAGTTGGTGTCATGGAACTTAGCATGCGTTTGCCCGGAGCGATGGCGTTTGCCTTGCCCCCAATGAGCCCAAAAAGATTGGGTACGCCCGGCTTCGCACTAAAATCATCCATCTCATTGTTCAGCAAAAAGCCAGCACCTTCTACCACTACTTTAGAACCGTAGCTCTCATTTAAAGTAGTGGTAACCGAGGCAGCATTGCCCCACTTATCTACAATGGAATAATGGGTAGTTTGTTCGCTTTCATAACCCGTAAGGTCGCCGGCGGCAACCTCAGAAGAAAGACTAGCTTTGTCCATTTGCACGCCAGCCATCTGCTTGCGAGCGTAAGCTGGATTTAACAGAGCCGTAGTAGGAACTGGGAAAAAGTCTGGGTCACCCAAGTATTTGGCGCGGTCTGCGTAGACGCGACGCTCTGCCTCTGCCATAACATGAACCGTAGTGGGTTGCTGAAATCCCCAACCTTTTACGTCATACGGCTCCATCATTTTTAAAAGCTGAAGCAAGGCAATTCCGCCAGAAGATACCGGAGGCATGGAAATAACGGTATACCCGCGGTAGGTTCCGCTCACGGGTTTCCGCCAAACGGAAGAATATTCTTTCAAGTCTTGTGCGGTTATGATGCCGCCGCCACGTTTCATTTCTTTTACCAAAAGCTCTGCGGTTTTGCCTTCATAAAAGCCGGCGCGCCCATGGTCTCTGATGCGTTCTAAGGTTCGGGCCAGATCAGTGAGGGGTAAAATATCTCCGGCTTTCCAAGGAGTTTCCCGGACCAGGTGAGACACAAACTTGTTTGCTTTA
>JBBSSO010000440.1:0-2386 GCA_038241905.1 Cytophagales bacterium
GGCTGCAAAACCAGACACCGTGTTTCTACTCGTCAACAACGGCGTTTTAGAACACCCTGAATTAATGATCTCCCTCCGGGAGAAGGACATTCTAACTAATTTCCCGACGGCTCAACTGCTGGACCAAAAAGGCAAAGTAAAGTTGTTCGTTATCCCACCGAAGCAGTAACTCCTATTTAAATAAAAGCTGTTTTCGGCCTGTTTTCTGAAAAACAGGCCGAAAACAGCTAAGAGTTTCTTTCAATTTTAGGTATGCAGCCAAAAGCAAACCTTTAATCAAGCGCTAACTACTGCGCTTTCTTTACTCGGCGGTAATCTTTAAAATCTGCTTTGTTTTCTAGGGCTAGGTATTCGGCTTGGAGCGCTTTTATTTTGGCGGCGTGCCGAAGGATGATATCTTGGTGGAGAATTTGTTCTTGTCCGTTAAGGCGCTTGTAAATGGCGTTAGCGTAATCCCAGTCTTCCATCGACCAAACATCTTTACGGCTTCGTACTTGCTGCATAAAGTAGACGTACGCGTCTTTCATGCTGTCAGCGGACACTTGCGATAAGTACCGGTAATCGCCCAACAATTCTTGCTCCATATGCTGTTCTTTGGCCGCAACCGTTCCACGAGATTCGCGCGCGACGGCTTCAGTTCTGCGCTGCTGCAAGGCCTCTTTGGCTTCTTGGGCTTCGCGCTTGGTATGGTCGGCTAGGTTTTCTATCCGCTCGTCTAATTTGTCAATTTCGCGCTCGGCAATTTCTTGGCGTTCATTGGGCGTAGTGTTGCAGGCCGCGGTGGCAAAACCTAGAATAGACGCTAGCGCGATGGTAACAGAAAACTGGTTAAGACGTTTCATAGTAAATCATTTAACAAAACCTTGCTTACGGAAGCCGCCGCAGCGAGGGTGCACTTTCTGGAAACAATGTCTAAAAACGCCTTCCCATACCACCTTTCTTTAAAGGAAATTAATTTCAGGCAGCACCCAGAACTGTACCGCGTGGGCGTGGGCGAGCAAGGCGTTTTACTGGTAGAACCGTACAAAGCTGAGATTTTGCCCTACTGGCGTTTTAAAAATGTGGAAGTGGCCACTGCATCGGCTCAAAAAATTTACGGCTTATTTGAGGAGTACCTGGCGCAGCAAGATTTTGTTGGCGCAGACATGGCTCGGAAATTTCTGCAAATGGGATTTACCCGCGCCAGGCGCTATGCCAACCACAAAGGCGGCAGAAAGTACGCACCTTCTAGTGTTGACCATTCCGCCGATTTGGCCTACCCGTATTCATCGGGCAGCGCCCACAAAGGCAACGAAATTTTGCCGCAGCAAGCAGACGCGCTTACCAATGAGAAAGCGCTGGCGGCCGCTGTTTTTAAAGAATATTGGTTTAAAGCCAAAGACCACCCAGATTACCTGGCGCAAAAAAAAGCATTTAGAGAAAAATACTATGAAGTCTAACCTGTTTTAGGCCTCTTTTTAGAAAAACAGGCCTAAAACAGGTTGCTCAATTCGCGACCATCTGCATGAGCAACGCACAAATATAGGCCGCGTAGGTGCCAATGCCGTAGCCCAAAATAGCCAATAAAACCCCCACGGAGGTAAGCGCCGGATGAAAAGCACCCGCCATAATGGAGGCCGAAGCAGCCCCGCCCACGTTGGCTTGGCTGCCCACCGCAAAGAAAAAGAAAGGTGCTTTTATTAATTTAGCCACTACAATAAGCAAAATAGCGTGGATGGCTATCCAGATAAAACCTACCAGAAACAGGCCAGGATTGTTGAATATAGCCAGTAAATCCATCTGCATGCCAATAGTAGCCACCAGTATATACAAGAAAACCGTACCGATGCGCGATGCGCCCGCCCCTTCCAATTTACGGGCGCTGGTGGTGGACAGCAACATGCCAAAACCGGTGGCTAACACCACCAACCAGAAAAAGCCAGAAGTTAAGCTGTACTGATCTAGGTACGGGGCGTTTTCTTTAATCCAAGGGGCAATAATATCGGCTAAAAAATGGGAAATACCGGTTACACCCATTCCTATGCCAATAATGGCCATGGTGTCTGCCAACGTAGGAATGCGCATGATGCTGAGGCGGTAGTTTTCTATCTTGTTTTTTAGGTTGGTTACGGCACTGGTATCGGCTTTAAAGAAACGGTCTACTAAATCGCCTTTGCCCACGCCGTACAGCATGATGGCCATCCAAACGTTGGCCACCACCACATCTACCGCCACCATGGCCGAGAATAGTTTAGGGCTGGGTTGAAACACTTCTTTCATGGCTAACTGGTTAGCGCCACCGCCAATCCAAGAGCCAGCAATGGTAGAAAGTCCGCGCCAAACGGCATCTGGTCCGGCGCCGCCCACCACGTCTGGGGCAAACATAGAAATGAGTAAAATAGCCAAC
>JBBSSO010000441.1:0-2377 GCA_038241905.1 Cytophagales bacterium
TCTAATTTTGATGGTTTTTCTCAATAGAAAGCCTTTTTAAAAGCTTCTCCATTTGCGCAAAGATACGGATTTTTACGGCCTCGTTAAAACAGGGTTTCCTTAAACATAGCTGGCTGTTTTAGGCCTGTTTTTCTAAAAACAGCCCTAAAACGCAAGCGCAATTCCGCACTTACCTATGCGAATCATCGTTTTGGAGCAGGCTGAGGTAGCTTTCGTAGCGGGGCAGGGCAATGCGGCCTTTCTTAACGGCCTCTTGCACGGCGCAACCCGGCTCATTAAGGTGCAGGCAATTATCAAAACGGCATTGGTTCAGACGCGCGCGCATCTCCGGAAAATAGTGGCTTATTTCTTTACGATCCATCTCAACTACTCCCAATTCTTTAATGCCAGGCGTGTCAATTAGAAAAGTTTGGGGCGCAATTTCAAACATTTCGGCAAAAGTGGTCGTGTGCACGCCTTTGTCTGAAAACGCAGATATTTCAGCCGTTTTAATGCCCAAATCTGGGACCAATGCGTTCACTAACGTGCTTTTTCCTACGCCTGAGTGACCCGTAAACAGTGTTACTTTGCCGTTGAGCAGTTCTTGAATTTCGGGAATACCATCGCCCGTATGGGCAGAACATTTAAAACACGGGTACCCGATGGCCTCGTACAAGCCCATCACTTTCTTTAAATAGCCCTGCGCGTCTTCTTTGTACAGGTCTGTTTTGTTAAACAGAAGCGTGGCAGGAATGCTGTAGGCCTCTGCAGTAACCAGAAAACGGTCAATAAACCCAAAAGAAGTACGTGGCGAAACCAAGGTTACCACCAGAAACGCCTGATCTAAATTAGAGGCTACAATGTGCGCGTGGTGCGCGTTGTGGGTAGATTTCCGGATAATATAGTTGCGGCGCGGGCTAATTTCTATGATAACGGCCTGGTGCTCGCCGCCCTCCAATTCCATCACTACCTCATCGCCTACGGCGATGGGATTGCTAACTTTTAAGCCTTTGTTTTTGAATTTGCCGCGCAACCGGCATTTGTAAAGTTGCCCGCCCGCATGGGCGCGCACCAAATACCAAGAGCCGGTAGATTTTACAACTGTTCCTGTCATGCTTGGCGCGAAGGTAACCAATAATCTAATGCTGCTAAAATACGCGCTGTGGCACCAGCCTGTTTTTGCAAATACGCAGCGGCAGCTTTCCGGATGGCACCTCGCTTTTCTGGGCTGGCTTGTAATTCCTGGAATTTCTGGTCTAGCGCTTCAGTAGAAGCAACGGAGAAAGCCACGCCCTGCTCTATTAAATCTTTGGCTTCTTGAAACTTAGCGTACTTAGTACCGAAGAAAATAGGCGGCCCAAAAGCAGCGGGCTCCAAAATATTATGCAAGCCAGCCCCGAACGCCCCGCCCACGTACGCGTAATCGGCGTACTGGTAGAGCCCTGCCAACATGCCAACGTTGTCAATCAGCAAGATTCTGGCTTCATGAACGCTTTCTGGATTTGCGGTAGAATATCGGGCCGTTTGGCCGATGAAATTTTTCTCAATTTCCTGTAAATCCGTTTCCTTAATCTCGTGCGGAGCTAAAACAAATTTTATTTCCTGCAGATGGCTTTCCATAAAGGCCAACAACACTTTTACATCTTGCGGCCAGCTGCTGCCTATTACAAAGCACGGAGCTTGACCTTTAAAGGTTTGAACCAAATGATTCGGCGCCGCCGAGGCAGCATTTTGTAAAACCCGGTCCACGCGGGTATCGCCCACGGCGCTTACTTTGGTGTAACCTGTGGTAAAAAGTAATTGCGCCGAGGCTTGATCTTGGGTATAAATATTGGTGAAGCGTTCTATAATGTGACGGTAAAAACCGCCCCACGGCTTAAAGTAAATCTGGTTAGGTCTAAAAATAGCCGAAACCGAAAAGAGCGGAATATGCCGGTATTTTAAGGCTCTGGTAAAATAGTGCCAGTACTCATATTTGATAAAAATGGCCATAACGGGTTTCGTTAGGGCAATGAAATGGCGGGCGTTGCCGGAGGTGTCTAAGGGTAAATAAAAAATATAATCGGCGCCGGGGTAATTCTTTCGCAAGTTATAGCCAGACGGTGAGAAGAAGGTGAGGAGAATTTTATACTCTGGGTATTCTTGGCGGAAGGCTTCCATAAGCGGGCGGCCTTGCTCAAACTCGCCCACGCTGGCGCAGTGAAACCAGACTACGGGCGCGGTATTGCCTTCCATTTTTTGCTGAATGTCCGCTAAAAGGTTTTCTCTGCCCGCTACCCACATCGCAGCTTTGGCATGGAAAGGCGCGGCCAACCGGACACCCAACCCCATCGCCTGAATGCCAGCCGCGTATATTAATTTGGATAAGAACATTTAACTACTTTAGGAGACAATACAA
>JBBSSO010000442.1:0-2352 GCA_038241905.1 Cytophagales bacterium
AATTTTTAGGAGACGTGGCCCGCGATTACGGCAACAAACCTAAAACCATTTCGGCGGGGGCTCTCGCCTACTTAAAAAATCTGGACTGGCGCGGCAACGTGCGCGAATTGCGTAACGTGGTGGAGCGCCTGGTTATCATGAGTGATGAAAATATTACTGAGGAGGACGCCAAGCAATACGCTAAATAAGAGATTTGCTTAAATTTTTGGTTTTTATTTACAGGGTTTAGTACGATGGTTTCCCTTAGAGCTTGCTTAAGTTTTGATTTTGCCAGCGAAAACAGGAAGCGAAAGGTTCTGACGAGGCGTTTTTTGAGCAACATAGCAGCGCTATGGTGAGAGAAAAAGGCGATGACAGGTTCTTTTGATGCCTGTTTGTAGCACAAAAGACAAATTTAAACATGCTCTTAAATTTTATAAATGTTTTACTACTGTTTTAGGCCTGTTTTTGCAAAAACAGGCCTAAAACAGTAATTAGTGACTTGCCGGAAGCAACTGTATGTTAAGCATAAACTGCTTTCATTTCTAACTCACCAACAAATTACAGCCTCTAATATCTGCGTTGTCAAATCTGCCTAAAACTTCAAAAGAGCCATCAGCGTGGATTTTTCCTAAATCTTTGGTTTCAATAAAAGCGCAGGAATCTACGTTAGCCAAGTCAATGACATTCAAGCCTCCGGAGCCGGGCCCAATGGTAACCGCCAGCGGATCATTTACTTCCCGAACCAACACGCGCAACGTTCTGGAAGGCCAAAAAATACCATCGCCCGGCGAGTACGCTTGCGACAAAAGTTCGGTCATGCCGTATTCAGAATGAATATCTTTACCTCCGAAAGCCTTTTTCAGAATCCCATGCAACTCTTCGCGCACCATTTCACGGCGGCGACCTTTCATGCCGCCGGTTTCAAATATTACTAAGTTTTCTCCACTTTCTTGTGCCTCTTCCTCGGCAAAATCTAGCAATGCGTAGGTTACCCCAAACAAATATGTTTTTTTGCCAGAGGCCAAGGCTTCGCGCAAAGCGGCCCGCAACTCAGCGTGATTATTTAGGCAAAAGCCAGGTTGCGTCTGGCCGGTCATCTGTGTAAAATGGTCCACCATCATCACCAAAGAAGAATCTCCTTGCGCAACATAAGAAGGCAGAAGGGCCAGCACCACGCATCCGGCCAGTGGTCCATACGCTTCTTCAAATAACCGCTGGGCGTGCTGCTTGTAATAGTTTACATCAGCAACCAAATGCTGACTGCGGCTTTGTTGCGTGGTTCCGCTACTCTTAAAAATTACTTCGGGCGTAAAAAGATGAGAAACGACTTGGTGTTCTTTAAAAAAATCTATCGGTAGAAATGGAATTTCCGAAATGGAAGTCACCTGCTGGGGTTGGCAGCCCAAGTTGGAAATGTATTTTCGGTAAATAAGATTTTCCTCAGATTGCCACCGAAATAACGCCAAAGCTGCCTCTTCAAATTGGTCAGGAGCTAAATTGGATAAAGTGGATTTAAATTTTTCTAAGAAGGCCATGGAGGCAGATGGAAAATTACACAACAATATAAACAGGTAAACGTTAGGTTTCGTAACTTAGAGCATGTTTAAATTTGTCTTTTGCGCTACAAACAGGCATCAAAAGAGCCTGACTTCGCCTTTTTCTCTCACCATAGCGCTGCTATGTTACTCAAAAAAAGCTTCGTCAGAACCTTTCGCTTCCTGTTTTCGCCGGCAAAATCAAAACTTAAACAAGCTCTTAGGTGCTACTTCCCAGACCATGAAAAAGCCTTGTCTTTTAGTTTTATTGTCCTTAATGGCCCTTGGTTTTCAGGGTTGCTACTCTGTTCCTGAGTTTGATTTAACGCCTTCTATCACTTTCCGCAACGTAGAGCAGTATACCAAGAAACCCAATCAGTTCCGGCTCTATGATTCTTTGGTACTAGTAGTTAAATTTCAGGATGGCGATGGAAATTTAGGCCTTTCCACCACTAACCCCGAAGATATAATGGGCGAGTTTGCCTTTGGGCAGCCCGCCTACTATAATTTTAATGCAGTTCCATTCAAGAAAGTGAATGGCACGTTTCAACCTATTTTCTTAAATGGTAAAAGGATAGAATACCCAAGTCGGTTTCCCAGAATTTTTTCCGATACCCGGGTAGAGCCTTTGGAAGGAGACATCCGGTTTAGCTTAATCATTGACCGAAACAATTTAATTAAGGTCAACGATACACTTCGGTTTGAGATTATGATTAAAGACCGCGCAAAAAACAACAGCAACCTGGTCACAACCTCAGAAATAATCATGTTCTCTAAATAACAGACTTTATAGCCTACTATGAATCTTAAAAGAGGAGCGACGAAATCATATTCG
>JBBSSO010000443.1:0-2328 GCA_038241905.1 Cytophagales bacterium
AAAAACGCTGTTCGACCTGCACTAAAAAATACAGTACCAACACCAGAACGTCACCCTTAAGCCGAAGGCCTCGCCGCCGTTTATACTTGTCCAAATCTACATCCATCGAATCAAAAATTAAAGCTTGCAGTATATACAAATAGGATATACCTTTTGAGCATGTTTAAACTTTAGCTTTTTGCTGCAAATGTCTATAGCAAGAACCCGCCTTCATCCTTTTGTCGCCTTCGTAACGATGCTACGAGGCTCAAAATCGACTTTGGCAGAACCTTACTCTTGCCATTTTCGCTGGCAAACCTAAAATTTAAACAAGCTCTTAGATAAAACTACCAACATGAAGAATCTATCATTAAAATTGGAAGATTCTATTTTCCAGGAAACCGAAGATATTTTAACCCAAGTCAACAAAAACAGAAACAGGTACATAAACGAGGCTGTTGGCTTTTATAACAAGCTTCAGAAACGCAGATTGCTCGCTACACAATTAGACAAGGAGTCAAAGTTAGTTGCGACAGACTCCCTATCTGTATTGGCAGAATTTGAAACGTTAGAAGGTGAAGGCTAAGCAGTTTGAGATTTGGGTGGCCGACTTAAACCCAAGAAAAGGAACTGAAACTGGAAAAGTAAAGCCGGTTGTTATTATCCAAACCGATCTGCTGAACAATTCTCATCCTTCTACAATCATTTGTCCTGTAACTACCAATGTTCATATTGAGGCAGACATTTTACGGGTTCATCTGAAAAAAGGGAATGCCAATGTTAAAGAAGATTGTGATATCATGATTGACCAAATAAAGGCAATAGACAACGCAAGACTTAAACATAAAATCGGTCAATTGGACGACACAACCAGCAGGAAAATAAAAGAGAATATTAAAATTATCCTCGACTTAGAATAAATTGCACCTCCCTAACCACTTACCACCTGTTTTTGCCGTCTTTTCCCAAAAACAGGCTTAAAACAGCCTGCCGCTTAAAAAGAAAATAACCCAAACCCAGCTATTTCATCGCTTTTGCGTAAAGAGAAGAATATTCATTATATCTAATGTTTATTCAACCTGAAACTATATGGAAACCTTAAAAAAAGTTATTAATGTGCTCGCGATGCTCTACCTGGTCATCGTTCTTCTTTTTCTGTTGCACATCTTGAGCGTAAGCAAGTTTGTAGCCCTGTTTGATTTGTCTTCAGATACCGTTTTTTACAACCGTTTGCTCTGGGCTGGTGTTCTGTTGTTGCTGGCCGAACTGCTGGTTGAAAACGCATATATTGCTAACCTACGCAAAGGATTAACGCGCGAGCACCAGCAAATCATGGAGTTGAAAGCCCAACTTTATGACCAACGCATGAAAGATACCAACGCCGCGCCGCTAGCAGCAAACCCTAACCCGGAGGCAAATAATCCCCAGACCACCACCCTGCCCATGTGGTCTTCAACCTCAGAAACCACACCAACAGAAACCGGCACGGTGGTGAAGCCCATCGGTACGCACCCGCCTTCTGACCCTACCGTTGACCCTCATACGCCATCGGGCTCTGAGCCCAGACTTTAACCTTAAATGCAACCAACCAGCCAACTTATTTTAAGCCAGCTACAAGAGGCCCAACACGTTCTTTCTGCGTTTTTGGCACAACCCAGCACGGTTACTTCCATTGGCGCGGCGGCTCAACTCATGGCCCAAAGCCTAAAACAGGGCGGCAAAATACTTGCTTGCGGCAACGGCGGCTCCATGTGTGATGCCATGCATTTCGCGGAGGAACTGACCGGCCGTTTCCGCGATGATAGACCGCCCATGGCCGCCATTGCCATCTCAGACCCCAGCCACCTGAGCTGCGTTTCTAATGACTACGGCTACGAGCACGTTTTTAGCCGCTACGTGCAAGCCTTGGCCCGCCCCGGCGATGTATTGCTGGCCATCAGTACCAGCGGCAACTCTGGCAACGCGCTAAAAGCTGCCCAAACTGCCAAGGCCTTGGGCATAAAAGTTGTGAGTTTAACCGGCAAAGACGGCGGCGAATTGGCTGCACTCAGCGATGTAGAAATTAGAGTCCCTCACCTCGGCTACGCCGATAGAATTCAGGAAATCCACATCAAGGTCATCCATATTCTTATTCTGCTGCTAGAGCAGGAAATGTCGTAGCGCGTTTAACCAAAGCTTACGGCAAACGCTAGTTGAATTTTAGATTGGTTTTGTGTTTTAGGCCTGTTTTTGGAAAAAACGGCCCGCAAACCAAAAACAAAACATAATTCCACCACCGGGTTGCGGAAGGCGTGGTGGAAACCCGAGACACAAATAAGGCGGAGGCCGCAGACTAGGGATCATGAGGGC
>JBBSSO010000444.1:0-2325 GCA_038241905.1 Cytophagales bacterium
AAAACCGGCCAAAGAAAGCGAAACCATTAAAGCGAAAGCCCACAGGCAGTTTTTATTCTGAAAAATAGACCAGACCATTTTGCCGGGGTGCTGGGGAATGTGGTTCATTAAATGCTCCCGCATGGGCGGAAGTAGTTTCCAAGCGGCCACTAAAACCACCACGCATAATACGGTGAGTAGGTAAAACGGCGCATGCCAGCCAGCGAGGCTTGCTAAATACAACCCAATGGGAATGCCGGCAATGGAGGCGATGGAAAACGCAGCCATCACCTTGCCCGTGGCGGCCCCGCGGCGCTGCTCCGGAATAGCATCACCAATAATAGCCAATACCAGCGCTCCTAAAATGCCGCCAAACGCGCCTGCCAAAATGCGGGCTAGCAGCAGGAACGTGAAATTAGGCGCCAAGGCGCAGGCCAAGGTGCCAATGGTAAAGCCCAGATAAAGAGCCAATAAAGCCATTTTACGGTCAAACCGATCAATGAAAAAGGCGCTGGTAAATCCGGAAATAGCCGCGCTAAACGTGTATGCCGAAACCAGAAAACCAAACTCGCGGGGAGTAATCTCAAACACCCGCATGAGCTGCGGACCCAAGGGCATCATGATTACGAAATCCATGATGTGGGTAAACTGAATGGCGGCCAAAATGAAAATAAGCCAGCTTTCCTTTAAAACAGGACTGGACGGAAGAGCAGAAGATGCGTTCATGTACGGTTGTCAGTAATAATAGCAGGGCTAGCTGCTGAACCCTTTACGAGACCCTTAAAACTAGGTTAAGGGCGTAGCCGGGCAACTGCAAAGCTACCGCGCTTTTTACCTTATTTTGTTAACTTAACCCAAAGAGCATCGTTCTTGTTCTAGAAATTATGCCAAAAAGATGGCCAAGCAAAAGAGAAAGAAAGTAGAACGCCAGCAGGACCCGGTTTGCGGACTGTGTGAGCGGCAAGTGGCTTTCACGACGGAACACCACTTGGTGCCGCGCGAGGAGGGAGGCAAGCACGGGCCGCGGGTAAACCTTTGCCAACCGTGCCACAGCACCATCCATGTAACCTACACCAACCAAGAGCTCGCCGTTTTATATTCTTCCGTTCCGGCTCTGCGCGCCGCCGAAGGACTGCAAAAATATTTGCAATGGGTTAAAACCAAACGGCTAGACAAAATAACCAACCGCCGCCGCAAACGTTGAACTTTGTTTTAGGTGTTTTAGGCTTGTTTTCTGAAAAACAGGCCTAAAACAGATAAAGAATAAAGTGAGTTTTGTCTTTTCTGGTTGCAGCGGCATTACTTATCTTTCCACGATTCTCCCAGTTTAACCATGGTGCTCAGTTACTTACCTTTTTCGGAAATAAGGCAAAACAAAGCTATAATTGTTGATTGCTTTCACCCTAACGGCTTGGTGCTTTCTCATTGGCGGGGGGCGCCCACCCCGGCAGCTCTGCGCGAGGATACTAGCGCCGGAATCGTGTTGCAGGCTTTGAAACAGAACTGGCCTGACTTGCAAAACTACCGATATGTTACCGCCAACCATTTTGATATTGATGCCTTAGTAGGAGTCTGGGCGCTTTTAAACCCAGAAAAAGCCCTGCAGAACGAAGAAAAGCTAAGGCAGATGGCGGTCATCGGCGATTTTAGAGAGCTAGATTTAAGCTTGCCACATGCCCAAGAAGCCCTTCAATTGGTTTGCTGGGTAAATGCTGAAGAAAACACTCGATTCTATCGGCCTTTTGGGGCCAAAGAAATAGAGGAAAATGAAGAAACGGCTTCAGTGCCAAAGTTTAGGTATTTCCTGGAGACTTTTGGTCAAGTTTTGGACGATCCGGATAAGTTCAAATCTGTCTGGCAACCAGAATATGAGCAAGTCTTGGTTGGTTTACAGCAAATTAACAGGCCAGAAACAAAATTGGAATCGTACCCCGATTGCGGGTTGATTTGCATTCATACGCCTTCGCCGGTGGCGTATTATGCCTTGTTTAGCGTAACCAAGGGGTTTGATTTGGTGCTAACGGTTTACCCGGACCAGCGGTATGAGCTGGAAACCAAATACACCACGTGGGTAGATTTAGTTAGTAGAGACACGCTGCCTCGGCCCAATTTTAAAATTTTGGCTACCCACTTAAACAAAATGGAAACCTCCGGAAAGTGCTGGAAAGCCGATGGCCCTACGGATACCGGTCCTTTGCTGCGCTTGGAACAGGAATCGCTTTCTAAAGCCCAGCGATACGCCAACCCGATAACCCGAACGCTTCATTCTTCGTCTATACATCCAGAGAAATTTATTTTGGAAGTATTATCCTTTCTGCGCACGTTTTATCAGGATATAAAACCTAA
>JBBSSO010000445.1:0-2308 GCA_038241905.1 Cytophagales bacterium
CCAGTCTGCCTCCGGATGGCGCTGGGCGCTAAAATAAATGCTGGCTCCGAAGGAAAAAGGAGGCAAATCCTGCGCTACTTCTCTAAACGAAATGCCTTGGTAACTGCTTTTATTTGACTTGCGGTGGATGGAATACAAAGAAGCCAGCTGTACGCAAAACCTAACCGCCATCACGCCAAAACCCAACCAAAAAAGAACCACCGGAACTTGCCAGAAGTCAAACGTATTGCCAGAGTTCATCACCACGGTGGGCCATTCCGGCGAATAGTACGCCATGGTTTGGTACAGCATAGGTTTGTCTGCCAGCAAAAAAGAGAAATCTACCAATGGCAACAGAGCCGCTACAGCAAACCGACCAGCAGAAAAATGCGGTTCCAATGGTAGAAGGTGGTTTGCCGCAATGCCGTTTGGTACAAAACGTACAGTAGCACCAACCCCATATTTACCTGCAAAAGATATAAGAGTAGCTTCGGCATATCAGTCGGGTTTTTGGTTTTCAATCAGCTGCAAAATCTCCTTTAACTCCTGCGGACTTAATTGTTTCTCCTTCACAAAAAAGGCGACCAGTTCTTTATAAGAATTCTGGAAATAATCGCCTACAAAACCTTTCATGAACTTTTTCTTGTATTCCGTAGCTTTTATGAGTGGCGTGTAGCGGTAGGTGTTGCCCAGTTTCTCGCTAAGCAGAAACCCTTTTTTCTCCAGGTTTTTCACCGTGGAGGCCAGCGTAGTATAAGGCGGTTTGGGCACCGGAAGCATCTCCAGAAAATCTTTAATAAAGCCCCCGCCCAACTCCCAAATCACCTGCATGGCTTCTTCTTCTTGCTGCGTCAATTTCTCCATGCCTATTCATTTATGAAGTTTTCGTAGTGGTACGATGTTTTAGTAATACTACGAAACTTTCGTAATAAGAAACAATATTTATCCCCTTATTTTTTAAAAAAGTTTTTAAGCGAGCTTGTAGAAGGAGAAAAAAGGGCGAGAAAATTTCTGTTTTAGGCCTGTTTTTGAAAAAACAGGCCTAAAACAGAAGGAAACTGCATGAGGCAAAAAAGAATTTGAAAAGCAAATCTGAAAAAGAGCTACCGAATAGTCCGTTCGTTGCCGAACATCTTTTCATCTAAACTATAACGGCCGGGGCCGATGTAATAAAGGCTCAAAAATAAGATGGCTGCCTCAATCGCGTGCGAAGAAACCCCAAAGCCGTCGCCTTGCACCAGGTGCCGGGTGCTGGCTACCGCCATCGTCAAGAAAAGCAACACCACCATCGGTCTAAAGATGAAACCCAGCATTATAAAAAGGCCGCCCACAGTTTCAGCAAACGCTGCCATAAACCCGAAGAATCCGTATCCGCTTTCCAGACCAAAAACCGACATGGCGCTGCCTACTTTCTGCCAAACTTCTAAGCCGCCCGCCAATTTAGGCCAGCCGTGCAACATAAACATAAACCCGATGCCCAGGCGCAGCACCAGAAAGCCTGCCTGCCGATTGGGGTACACATTGCGAAGGAAAACCATAATCAAAGAAAATAGGGGAGGGCGTTTTAGGCCTGTTTTTCCAAAAGCAGGCCTAAAACAGCCTCCAAAACGGTGGTCGGATAAAGATACGTTATATTACCGGGGCTGCATCGCGGTACGCAAAACGTAGCGGTTTTTAATACAACACCAAGCCGGTTACTTTGGCTGAATTTGGAATATCTTTTTTCTTAAGATTAGCCCAACGGCTGGCCGGAATGTCGCCCAAGTCTAGGAAAAAAGTCATCTTAGCGGATTTGGAAGTGGCCAGAAAGTGCTCGTCGCCGGGCATTACTTGCGAGATGGTAAATTGCTTTTTCAACTCCTCAAACGTGCTGCCAATGCCAATGCCGCCCGGCGATTTAAAAGCCGGGTTCAGTACCGTAATCCGGAAAACGGTGCAAGCCTCGCCGGAGCATTCTTGCTCCACGCGGAGGTCGGTGCGGCCACGCTCGCCTAGTATTTCGTAGGCGCGGGTGGTAACGCCTTCCTCAATTAAGTCAACTTCGCGCAATTTGTCTTGGCCATATTGCTGCCGAATTTCTGCAATGGTAGCGTTTATTTTTACCGCGCCGGCCTGCCCTTTTTGCAAGGTGTAGTTAAACAAAGGAGCATCTAGGCTGGCGGCCGGGGTTTGCGAGTGGCCATCGGGCGCGCCCGCCTCGTTTATATCCGTGTGGATTTCGGCGGCAATTCCTTCCAGTTTAGACTCCTTTTCATCCTGAGGTCTGGCGGAATCTCCGTTACAAGCGCTAAAAGCCAGTAAAAGACAAAACAAGAAGGGGTTTATTTTC
>JBBSSO010000446.1:0-2299 GCA_038241905.1 Cytophagales bacterium
GAGCAGCAGAGGCGCGCCCGCCGGCAGAAGTTTGCTGTAATGGCCCATATCTTCCAGGAGCACATTGCGGTTTATGTTGGCCAGAATAATATCGAAAGGCGCTTCATTTTCTAACAAAGCGGCATCGCCGAGGCGCACTTGAACCGTTTGGCAGTGGTTGTGCTGGGCATTTTCTTGGGCGTTTTCTACTGTCCAATCTTCAATATCAATGGCAACTACCTCTTTGGCGCCCAATTGCTCAGCCATAATAGCCAAAATACCCGTGCCGCAACCCATATCTAACACCCGCTTGCCCACGTGGTTAACGGTTAATTGATTTTCAAGCATGAGCGACGTGGTCTCATGGTGGCCCGTGCCGAAGGACATTTTAGGAGTAATCACGATGTCATGCGTCACGCCGTCGGGTTTGGGGTGAAAGTTGGCCCGCACCGATACTTGGTTTGCAATGAGCAGCGGCTCAAAGTTTTTCTCCCACTCCTCGTTCCAGTTTTGCTTCGCGATGGTTTTTAGGTCATACGGAAACGGGCCAGCATCGCGGTAGCGCGCAAATAGTTCTTGCACGTCTTCTTCAGAGAAAGTCTCTTCTGCTATGTAAGCCTGAAAGCCGTGGTCGGTTTCCTGAAAAATATCATATCCTATTTCCCCCATTTCCGCAATCAGAATGTCTGTGTACGCTGCCGAGGCGGTTACCGTCACTTCTATAAAACTCATAAAACTTGCTTTTTATTGGCTGTCAGCGAACGGCCAATTGATTTAACTAAGCGAAATTACGAAAACAACCCGTGTGTTTTTGGCTTATTTTCTGAAAAACAGGTCCAAAACAGTCTTATTTTTATAAATAGTGGGTGTCTACGCTTTGGTTTGGTTTTTCCATCGCGCAAGCGCTAAACCCTAAAAAGCCTTCGCCCTTGTTGGTGTTCTCACCAACAAGCAAAACACCGCTTGCCATTCCTAAGCACTTCTTCTTTGGATGGTCATGCTTTCTCCGCTCCCGAGTTCCATATCCTCAGCTTTACCCGGTGCGCACGAGTCTGCCTTTTGCATATTTCTTTCTCCGTCGGGGCGTAATGCTTACGCCCTGCCTCCATGAAACAAGAAAGTCACAATAACCGCAACCAGATATTTGAAACATGAAGCCTCCTTTTTAGTGACTTCATATAGCCTTTTCTCCACAGATTCCAAACAAGCCAGACTTGCAAAAACAAAAGCCTCACTGGTTAATAAAAACCGGTGAGGCCAAATGTGTTTTCTACGTTTCCGGCCTGTTTTTCCAAAAACAGGCCGGAAACGCACGAATAAATCGTACTTAAAAAGCCTTAATAATATCTGTAAAGTCTCTGGATTTAAGGGAGGCTCCGCCGATGAGGCCGCCATCTACATCCGGTTGCGAGAACAGTTCTTGCGCGTTGCCAGGATTCGCGCTGCCGCCGTACAAAATGGTTTTGTTGTAGGCAGCTTCGGCATCAAACAAGCGCGATAGTTCTTCTCTAATGTAGGCATGCATTTCCTGGGCTTGTTGGCTGCTGGCGGTCCGGCCCGTCCCGATGGCCCAAATAGGCTCATAGGCAACCACAATTTGGTCAAACTCCTCGTTGCTCAAGTGGCCTACGGTGTCCTTCAGCTGCTGGCCCACGTACTCAAAATGTTCTTCCATTTCGCGTACTTTTAGGGGCTCGCCGCAGCAGAAAATAGGTTTAATGCCTTGGCTCAGCGCGGCTTTCATCTTTTTTACCAGCAAATCAGCATCCTCGTGGTGGTACTGGCGGCGCTCTGAATGGCCCACCAGCACGTATTCTACGCCCACCGATTTCAGCATAGCCGCTGATACTTCGCCGGTATACGCGCCGCTCTCATGCGCGCTCACATCTTGCGCCGCCAAATGCAGACGCGGATTGCCCTGAATAAGTTTGCCCACGGAATGCAGAAACGGAAATGGCGGCGTTATAATTACTTCCACGTTATCGGCGGTAATTTCATCACGCACCATGTTGTCAATTTCGCTTACCAGCGCCTGCGCGTCTTGGTAGGTTTTGTTCATTTTCCAGTTGCCGGAAACAATGTTCTTTCTCATAGGTTTTAGGATTATAACTCAACCATCCGCGGCTGCGTTTTAGGCTTCATTTTTGAAAAACAGGTCTAAAACAGGTTTTACTGCTAAATGTAAAAACTGTTTTATTTGCTGCTAAGATAAGAATTTAAGATAAAATAGACTTGCCGCACCAGAAACAAAAAGACCAGCCCAGTTTTAAAAGCCGCGCCGGTCTGTCTTTCTTTTTTCTGTTTTAGGCCTGTTTTCTGA
>JBBSSO010000447.1:0-2285 GCA_038241905.1 Cytophagales bacterium
AACATGGCCAGCGTCTGGAAAGTATCTGTCCAGATAATGGTTTTCATGCCGCCTCTAAACGTGTACACCCAAATTAAGGCGATGGTAATCATCACAGAAACCTCAAACGGCACGCCTACTGAGTCAAAAACGGCTAATTGCAGCACGCCCGCCACCAAGAAAAGGCGGAAAGCGGCGCCCAGCGTCCGGGCCAGAATAAAATAAGCGGCGCCCGTTTTGTAAGACCAGTACCCAAAACGCTGCTCTAGGTAAGCATAAATAGAAATAAGATTTAGCCGATAGTAGAGCGGCAAAAGCACCAGCCCCACCACGGCATAACCGGCCATGTTGCCCAGCACAAACTGTAAATAAGAGAACTGTACGTTCGCTACCATGCCCGGCACCGAAATAAAGGTAACCCCAGACAGCGACGTCCCAATCATACCGAAGGCCACAATGTACCACGGCGACGACCGGTTGGCCAGGAAAAAGCTATCCGTAGACTCGCCTTTTTTGCTGGTAAGAAAAGAAATTAGAATCAGAACGCAGAAATAACCGACAAGTATGCTTACAATGAGCGTAGGAGACATGGGTAGGGTAGGTGGTTTATGGGTTAGGTTGGTGCACAAAGGTAGCCAAAAACCGAAACGTACCGCGCTGGTTTTGGCAAAACGACCGTAAGCTACAAAAAAGAAGCCCTTTTCGCAGCATTCTGGATAGGCTTTTTAATATAAATTACAAATTGGCGCAGGCTAATACATCCAAGGCGCGGAGTAGCTGCCTAGAGAATTTCCGAACTGACTTTGCCCAAAACCGTTGCCTGAACTAACACCGCCAGAAAGGGTCACGTTCTCAGAAACCTGGTACTGCGCCTGAAAATGGTAGCCCTGCCGCGGATAGCGAGACAATCCATAAGGTGAGGTAAATTGACGCATGGCAGCCCCGTTGCGGCGAAGGTCTTTCCACACGCTGCCGGTCAGGGTCAGCTTTTCAGTGAGGGCATAGGCCCCGCCCACGTGCAAGAGTAATTGCCGGTTTGGCGCCGGAGAAAATGAAGAGGAGAAGCCATCGTCTTTAAAAGAGGAATTAAAATTGTCCCACCGTTGGATGGCCAAGAGGCTCGTGAAAACCTGAAGGCGGGGCGTTACTTGGTAGCCGATGCGCGGCGCCAAATAGGAACCAAACCCCAGCGTGCCACCAAAAGCCCCCGCCGTTCCGCCCAACCTAAGGCGCGGAGCCGGCTTTTCCAGCACTGGCAAAGTATCTGGCCCGGCAGAAACCGTTGCGCCCAAATCTTGCGCCTGCGTAGAAGCGAAACCGGTTGCCAACCACAAGACCAACACGATCAAGCCAGCCGAAATATTTTTATGCACCATGTGTGTGAAAGTTAAAAAGAAATGCTCCGATGAATCCTGAATAAGAAATTATTAGGAGGTTGCTTTCGCTGATAACGTTTAGAACTGCCCGCATCGTCTTAAAGCTTTTTATATTTTACCTTATCCAGCGGAAACGGCCTTCCCAGAAACGAGCTTATTTTCTTGTTTACAATTTGAAGCAGCAAACCACCGCTCAGTTTCGTCAGTTTTATGGCTGTTTTTTCAAAAACCGCCCTAAAACAGACGAAACTGAGCGGTCGTTTGCTACTTCAAATTGTAAACAAGAAAAGCAGTTCGTTTCTGGGAAGGCCGTTTTGGATGGCAAAGGTAATTTTTACAAGTCTTTAAGACGATGCGGGTTGGTCCATACGTTATTACCGAAAGCAATCTGCTAATAATTTCTTATTCAGAATTCATCGGAGCATTTCATTTTAACTTTCACACACATGGTGCATAAAAATATTTCGGCTGGCTTGATCGTGTTAGTCTTGTGGTTGGCAACCGGTTTCGCTTCTGCGCAGGCGCAAGATTTGGGCTCAACGGTTTCTGTCGGGCCAGATTCTTTGTTAGTGCTGGAAAAGCCGGCTCCGCGCCTTAGGTTGGGCGGAACGGCGGGGGCTTTTGGTGGCACGCTAGGGTTTGGTTCTTATTTGGCGCCGCGCATCGGCTACCAAGTAACGCCCCGTCTTCAGGTTTTCACGAGCCTCTTGGCCATCCAACGGTGGGATAATTTTAATTCCTCTTTTAAAGACGATGGCTTCTCCTCTTCATTTTCTCCGGCGCCAAATCGGCAATTACTCTTGCACGTGGGCGGGGCCTATGCCCTCACCGAAAAGCTAACCCTGACCGGCAGCGTGTGGAAAGACCTTCGCCCCAACGGGGCTGCCATGCGTCAATTTACCTCACCTTATGGATTGTCTCGCTATCCGC
>JBBSSO010000448.1:0-2280 GCA_038241905.1 Cytophagales bacterium
ACCCAGTACGGCAACGATGCCGATTTTGACGGCCTGTGGGGCATTTGGGACGAGGAATTTCTGCAGTTTATGGCCCACAAGCTGGGTACTTTTCCGGAGCCGTTCATGACCACGGTTTTCACAACCTCCTCGCACCACCCGTACAAACTGCCAGAGCGTTACCAAAACACGTTTAAGAAAGGTCCGTTTGAAATTTTTGAGACGCTGGGTTACACAGATATGGCGCTGCGCAAATTTTTTGAGGCGGCTAAAAAGGAACCTTGGTACCAAAATACCCTCTTTGTGATCACCGCCGACCATTCCGCTACCTACACCTATTATCCGGAGTACCAGACGGCGTTGGGCAATTTTTCCGTGCCCCTTCTTTTCTTCGCCCCCGGCGATGATACGTTTCAGGGCGTGGAGAAAGACCGCGTGGTGCAGCAGCTAGACATTATGCCTACCGTGTTGGGCTATCTAGGCTACGATCAGCCGTATTTTTCCTTCGGGAAGAACATACTGGACCCGCAGCAAGGCAATTTTGCTATCAGTTATCAGGGCGGTTATCAATGGGTGCAAGATGAGTATTTTCTGCAGTTTGATGGCACTAAAACCTTGGGCTTGTTTAACTACAAAGAAGACAAACTGCTTAAAAACAACCTCAAAGACCAGTTGCCCCAAGTACGCTCCGCGATGGAGCAGAAATTAAAAGCGTTCATTCAGCAGTACAACAACCGCATGCTGAACAACAAGTTGACGGTTGCCAAAGAATAATACCTCCTCCGCCGCTGAAAAACCAACCAGCCGTTTTAGGCCTGTTTTCTTAAAAACAGGCCTAAAACAGAAAATAAATACCTCCAATTAGCCAATCCTATTTCTGCCTCAGATTTGCACAAACCTCGTTTTTTCAGCTGGTATCTTTTTAGAAACTAGCAAATATAAAACCCTGTTTGCACATTAGTTGTATATACAACAGTTGATCGTACTTTTGTACGCAACTAACTTTCTGTGTATGAAACTGGAAGAAGAAATAAAACAAAAATCCTTTGGCAGTCCGCACCACCGCATGTTGGTCAACATCATGTTTACGGGAAATTGGGTGCAGAAAGAAATTGCGGCCGAGCTGAAACCCTTCGGTCTTTCTTTGCAGCAATACAATGTGCTGAGCATTTTACGCGGCCAATTTCCCAATCCTTCAACGTTACGCCTTGTTCAGGAACGCATGCTAGACCGAGATTCTAACGCGACGCGTTTGGTAGATAAATTGCTGGAAAAAGAATTGGTCACCCGTATCCAGAGCCCAGAAAACCGCCGAAAAGTAGACATCCTAATCACCCAGAAAGGCTTGAATTTGCTGCAGCAAACCGATGGCCTTATGCAGGTGCTAGAAAAGAGATTCAACCACCTCAGCGGGCCAGAAGCTACCCAAATAGGCAACTGGATGGACCAGATTAGAGAACGCTAATTTCCTTTTTTCATTCGCATTTATAACTCAATTAATTTTAAAAAACACCACCCAACTATATGAACCAGAATCAAAAACAACCGTTGCTGCAACCTTTAGAGAAAGCCGCTTTAACCTTAAAAAATCGCTTGGTTATGGCGCCCATGACCCGCAGCCGCGCCAGTAATCCGCAGCACGTTGCCACGCCGCTTATTGCCGAATATTACGCCCAGCGCGCCGGAGCCGGACTTATTGTTACCGAAGGAACGCCCATCAGCACGCAGGCCGTCGGCTATATTAACGTGCCGGGTATTTATTCCGATGCTCAAGTAGAAGGTTGGAAACTGGTAACGGAAGCCGTGCACGCCAAGGGCGGAAAAATCTTCGCGCAGCTGTGGCACGTGGGCCGCATGTCTCACCCAGATTTTCATGATGGCGCGTTGCCCGTGGCCCCATCGGCCATCAATCCCGATGATAAATCCTATACTCCAGAAGGTTTTAAAGACACCGTAACTCCCCGCGCCCTGGAGGTATCCGAGATTAAAGATATTGTACAAGATTACCGAAAAGCAGCTGCCAACGCGGTTCTAGCCGGGTTTGACGGCGTAGAAATTCACGCTTCTAACGGTTACTTGCTGCACCAATTCTTCAGTGATTTTACCAACATCCGCACGGATGAATACGGTGGATCAATAGAAAACCGCGCGCGCATTCTATTTGAAATTCTGGAAGCCGTTAAAGAAGAAATAGACCTGAGCCGCGTGGGCGTGCGCTTAAACCCGTCTTTGCACAAGGGTTTTGGGATTACGCTTACTGAAACCGCGCCGGCCACGTTTGAGCACATCGTGACTGGCTTA
>JBBSSO010000449.1:0-2274 GCA_038241905.1 Cytophagales bacterium
AGAAACTATGCGCACCCCTGCCAACGGCTGTAGATTAGCTTTATCGGCTACCAGAATCTGCTGGGCGAAGCCGGAAAAGGACCAGAAAGAAAAGGCAATTAATAAGGCATTTAGGCGGAGGAAATGGCTTCTTGACAGCATGTTAAAAGTGCATTTCCATTTTAATATCGGCGCGCTTGTATTCCCTAAAATCATCTGGCACTTCTACAAAACCCAGTTTCTGGTATAAAAACATGGCCGTCTCCAATTTACGATTAGACAGCAGAAATAAAGTTTTGGCGCCTATATCTTGGGCTTTTTGAACGGCAGCCTGGCCCAGGCGCTTCCCTATTTTTAGGCCCTGCGCTTTATCATCTACCGCCATTTTTGCTAGTTCAAATGTAGTGTCGTTTACCTTAAGCAACGCGCACGTGCCCACGGTTTCGCCGTTATACTCCGCCATCAGAATATATCCGCCCCGGCCCAGAATATAACCGTCTGGGTCGCCCAAAGAGGCATGGTCCAGTTCTTCCATTTCAAAATAGCGCTCAATCCAAACTTGGTTCAGCTTCCGGAAATCGGCAGCGTCAGTAGGAGTGTAGTCGCGGATAGAAACCGGCGGAATAGGAGGGGGAATTGCCATATAAAAAAGAAGCATTATGCTCGGTAAAGATAAAGGCGCGGAATCAGTTTTCGGCCTGTTTTTTGAAAAACAGGCCGAAAACAGCTGACAATAAGCAGCCTATAAAAATAGCTGGGAACGACTTTTGCGGTCTGGGTGTTCCAGATGAGGCATAAAACTGCTAACTTACCGCCTCAGAACAATTTGACCCGCTATGAAAAATAATTTCTTCCTGTTTCTTTCTCTTTCTTTCCTGATGGCCTGCGCCGGTGTTAAAACCGCCCCAGAAGTAGCTCAAACGGAAAAAGTTGCCCCTCCAGCGCCCGCTGCACAGCACATTGATGCCGTTCGCCAGCATTTTGCCCCTGATAAACGCGTGGCTATGTTTGATGTAAAAGCCAACGGTACCGTTTTAACCGGCGAAACCAACTTACCAGAAGCCAAGCAAGACTTGCTTAACAAGCTAAAAGCCGCTGGCATCGCGTTCCAAGACAGCATTCAGGTTTTGCCAGCCGCTGACTTAGCCGGTAAACACCAAGCGGTGGTTACGTTATCGGTGGCTAATCTGCGCTCAGCGCCCAGCCACCCCGCTGAACTAGCCACCCAAGCCACCATGGGCACGCCCCTGAAAGTTTGGAAACAACAACGCGGCTGGTACTTGGTGCAAACCCCAGACCATTACCTGGCGTGGGTAGACGGCAGCGGCGTTAAACTTATGACCGATGCCGAGTTTGCCACTTGGCAGAAAGGCGAGAAACTTTTGTACACCCATCCGTACGGTTTCGCCTACGCCACGCCCTCAAAAACCGGAGAAACAGTTTCTGATATGGTGTATGGCGATGTAGTAGTTCTAAAAAAACACTCTAAAGGCTTTTATGAAGTAGATTTTCCAGATGGCCGTGCGGCTTTTCTAGACGCTTCTGAAGTAGAAAAATACGCCGTTTGGGCCGCAACCCGCAAACCAACCGAGAATAGCCTGGTAGAAACGTCCAAAAAATTACTTGGCTTGCCTTACCTCTGGGGCGGTACTTCATTTAAAGGCGTAGACTGCAGCGGCTTTACCAAAACAGTGTATTTCATGAACGGTTTGGTGCTTCCGCGCGATGCCTCACAACAAGTAAACGTTGGCGAATTGGTAGATACCAACGCGGGTTTTGAGAACATGCGCCCCGGCGACTTGCTTTTCTTCGGTTCACCAGCCAAAGACGGTCGCGGCGAACGCGTGGTGCACGTGGGCATGTGGATCGGCAATGGCGAGTTTATCCACTCGGCTGGCCGAGTGCGCATTAACAGCATGGATTCTAAGGCCGCCAATTACGATGCCTCTGAGTTTAAGCGTTTTCTGCGCGCTAAACGCATTTCGCCGCAGGCAAGCTTAATGGACCTGCGCACTGCCTCGCTTTATCAATAATTATTAGTTATTTAGGTTGAGTTTTTAATAATTTTTAATAATTTGTCACAAATTATTAAAAATTCAACCTCATTATTTTTGCTAACTCCATGAAAAAACTCTTCTTATTCTTCTTTACCAGTAGTTTGTTTTTGGGTGGCACCACCATGGCCCAATCTATTCACCAAGAGGAAGCTGCTAAGTACCAACATTTAGATTTTGCTACTGATGCTGAATATGACCGCGCTTTAGGCCGCGATTTGGAAGCCATAAAAAAAGCAAA
>JBBSSO010000450.1:0-2262 GCA_038241905.1 Cytophagales bacterium
TCTTGGGTAATTAAGTCCGAAATCATGAGACAGCCGCCGGGTTTTAATACTTTAAAAAGCTTTTTGAAAGTAGTTTCCCAGTCTGCGTCATCTCTTAAATGGTGTAAAACGGCGCCAGCTAAAATAATATCAAAATGATTTTCCGGCAGCTCCACTTCTCTAATATCGCCTTGTAAAATCTCCACCTTTTTATTGGTCTGTTCAGAAACCCTATCAAAGGCTTTGTCTAGCATGGGTTTGCTTAAATCAACCAGTGTGCAATGTAAATTGGGGATTTTTGAAAGCATCATCAGAGAATAATTCCCAGCGCCACAGCCAATATCCAATAGGTTTTCGGCCGCTAGGTTAATTCTTTTAGAGGCTTCGGTAATGAGCTCTAAAGAAATTTTTGCGTCGATGGTGGAGAGTTGGCCCGTGTCAAGATTAGAAAATCTTTCTACGTCTTGGTCAAACCGCTCTTTAATCTCTGTTACCGTTGATTTATTCATTTACAGTTTCTTTTATTTCTAGGCTTTAGCCTTAGAGTATGCGTACCATCGACGGTAACGCCAAACGCACTTAAATTAAATTCGGCTAACGCTTAGATTTAATTTAAGTGCGTTTTAGGCCTGTTTTTTCAAAAACAGCCCTAAAACAACAAACCTTACTTCTTTACTTGGTCAGTCCAGTGCAGGGTATTTAGCAAATGCACCGCATCTTTTTTGAGGTATTCAATAACCGGGGCCAGCGAGTCATTGGCAGTCGCGATGCGGAAATACAGCGCACCCCGGAAAAAATGCTCGGTGCTGTCCGTGAGGTAAAACTGAAACTGGCTGGGCACTTCGCCTTCTAATTCAAACACGCTGGCGGTAATGCCGGTGGGGGTTTTTACCTGCGTTTCTTCAATGGCGTACGCTTTAATCTGGTGCCTAGAGGTTAAGCGGCGCGCGTCTTCTACCAGGTCTTTAAACTTTTGGGGGTCTTGGTAAAAGTTTTTGTAAGTCAGCTGAATGTTAGCCTTAAATTCTGGGTAGTAAATATCAATCCAGTGCGGCTCGGCAATTCTGGAGGAGTCTTTTAAAATAACTGCGTAGGTAGAATGCTCAAAAATATACGGGTGGTGCGTTTGCAGAAGTTGATACTGCGCGGTGGGCAAATCAATGCGGTTATAGCCCTTGGGTTTGGGCGTGTAGTCATCGGCGCAGCCGCTGGTTAAAGCCAAGCCCGCCAACAGCACGGCAACAAAGGAAAAATTACTCTTCTTCATGGGATGGGTGCGGCACAACCTCATGCACGCGTATTTTTTTAATTTTCTTACTGTCGGCGGCTTCAATGGTAAACACGTACGGACCCAGGGTTACCTCCTCGCCGGTATGCGGAATGCGCGAAAACAGTCGCAACATAAGCCCAGCCACGGATTCTACTTCCTGCCGAACGTCTTGTAACAGCTCAGGCGGTGGGTCCATAATCTTGCAGAAATCATGCAAAGACGTGCGGCCTTCAAACAGGAATGTGTTCTCCTCTAGCTGCGTGAAATAATGGTCCTCGGCCTCGTCTAGCTCATCGTGTATTTCGCCCACAATTTCTTCCAGCACATCTTCCAACGTCAGCAAACCGGAGGTGTCTCCGTATTCATTTACCACGATGGCCATGTGCACCCGGCGTTCCTGAAACTCGCGAAGCAAATCGTCAATCTTCTGGGTTTCCGGCACAAAATACGGCGTCCGGATCAAGTTTTGCCACACAAAATCTTCGGGAGCGTTCAAATATGGCAGCAAATCTTTCACGTACAAAATGCCGTTAATTTTGTCTAAACCATCGGTATAAACCGGCACCCGCGAGTATCCTTTTTGCTGAATTTGCTGAATAAGCGCCGGAAACGGCAACTTATACTGAAACGCGAGCACGTCTACCCGAGAACGCATAATCTGCCGAACAGTAATGGTACTAAAGTTGACGATGGCTTTCAACAGCCCTTTTTCTTGCGGCGAAATAGGCTCATTCTGAACCTGGTCAATGGAATTGGTCAATTCTTCCGACGCTGATGGCGCCCCAAAAGCATAGCGCGTCCGTCCGGCGGCTTGTTGCATGGGCAGAAAAAATGCCGCGAAGGGCGTGCCCAACCAATAAATTAGCTGCGCTACGGGCAACAAGCCCAATTTGTGCTCAGAAGACTGTTTTCGGCCCCAGGCCGATGCAAACGTGCGGGTTAGTAGCAGCAGAATTGCCAGCCCTAACAGTGCCGCGAACGCCGCCCAACCGTAGCTGGTGCCAGAAAGGAAA
>JBBSSO010000451.1:0-2245 GCA_038241905.1 Cytophagales bacterium
AACACGGGCCGATGGCGGTAAATTTTGGCAATAGATACTTTCTTAATCTGGTCTAAAGCAGCTTTTTGCTTTACCAAATGAATTAAGGGCTGGTCAAACTGGCCGGCTAGAATGGCGGCTTCGTGCTCCAGAAAAATTTGCGCGCATTCATACACCAGGTTGTTGATTATGCGCGCCCGCCACAGGCCCAACTGTTCTAGCCAGTCATGAAATGTAATGCTAGATATTTTACCCGGTTTCTCGTTGAGCAGCGGCCGCAGCAGTTCTTGGGCCTCCGCCTCCGGAATTAAACCCAAGCGGCAGCCATCTTCAAAATCAACAATGCGGTAACAGATATCATCGGCGGCTTCAACCAGAAAAGCCATCGGGTGGCGGTGGTACGCGTCAGGACCGTTGGGCAGCAAGCCCAGTTCTAGGGCAATCTTTTTAAAATGGTCTTTCTCGGCCTGAAAAAAGCCGTATTTCTTCTCGCTAGCGTTTGGGCTGCCTTTCACAACGGCGCTGGCCGGGCGCGGATATTTGGTAAACGTAGCCAGCGTGCTGTAGGTAAGGCGCATGCCGCCAGAGCCGGTACTTTGGCCCGGGTGCGTGTGCGTTAAAATCCGGAACCCGGCTGCGTTGCCCTCAAAATTCTGCAAATCTGCCACTTGGGCTGCGGTTAAGCCGGTTAAGAAAGTAGCAGCCTCCGGGCTTTTAAAGAAGGCCGATATGGCGTCTTCGCCGGAATGCCCAAAAGGCGGGTTGCCAATGTCATGAGCCAGACAGGCAGCCGCCACCATGTCACCGAAATCAGATTCCTGCACATTAAGTTGGGCTTTTTGTATGGCCGGGTGGCGGTCTAAAATGGTTTTGCCTACAGACCGCCCCAAGGACCGCCCCACGCTAGACGTTTCCAAGCTGTGGGTGAGCCGGTTATGCACAAAATCACTCTCCGGCATGGGCATTACTTGGGTTTTGTTTTGCAACCGGCGGAAGGGCGTGCTGAACACCAGCCGGTCATAATCGCGCTGAAACTCGCCACGCACGGTTTCATCCGTCGCGTGTTCTGAGGTTTGGGCATCAAAGCGCTTTTTAGAGAGCAAGCGCTCCCATTTCATTTGTGGCATAAAAAACCTTTCTGTTTCTGACTAATAGTGTACTGCGAAGATTGCTTTTGTTTAGAAATTTGGTTGTGTTTGGTTCTGTTTTCTTTCGTCAGTTTCAAGGATAGAATATTCAAAATTGTCAGACCATCCCGTTTTCAAAGGTAATACTTGTCTTTTTCGCCCTTCTCTTATCATTCCTGCTTTTTCAAGCACTTTCATTGAACCAATATTATCTACCGCGCATCCAGCTTCAATACGATGTAAATTAAGCGTTTCAAATCCGAAATTTATTACTGCTTTTAAGGCTTCTGTTGCGTAACCTTTTCTCCAAAAAGTAGCATGTATTTTATACCAAACTTCTCCTCGTTTGTATTTTTCATTTCCAATTTTAAGTCCAAAAAGTCCAATAAAACCTTTATCCAGGTTATTCTCAATTGCAAACGTGTAGTTTTTGATTCTGCTAAGTTTGTTTTCTTCTATCCAAAGCTTAATTATAGATTTAGTTTCTTCTATATCTTCTGGAAGGCCAAGTGCGTTAAATTCATCCGTTTCAGGTAAAGAATGCAGTTTATGTATTGCATCTAAATCTGACCATTCAATTAATCTTAAATTTATTCGCTCTGTTAATAATATATTTCCTTTCATTATTATTAATTCTTGATAGCTACAGCTAACCGCTCTTCACTGCAAATATTCCCTCGGCCTCTGGCCGATGGTCATGTTTTAGGCCTCTTTTTCAAAAAACAGGCCTAAAACAGACTTTTAGTCTACTTTAATGTAGCTGAACGTGCCGGTGCCAAAAACCTAAATTTAAACTAGCTCTAAATTATTGGTAATCGCTCATATCTTAACAACGGCCGTGTTCACTTATGCCAGAAGCACTTCTGCCGGCAATCCTAAGCCCTTCCATAGTGAGCGTATGTGCTGGAGGCTCAGTGGACGCGTGCGGTTTAGCACTTTGGAGACGGTTCCCTTATCGCCTAAGTAGGGCACAAGGTCATTCTGGCTAAGGCCCAATACCTCCATTCTCACTTTCAGGAAATCTACCGGGTCTAGAGCTTCAACGGGGTAGTTTTCTTCCTCGTATTTTATCAAAAGCAGAGTAAGCAATTCTGCCTCATCATAATCAGGCGTGCCTGCTTCCGGATCACCTATTTCAC
>JBBSSO010000452.1:0-2234 GCA_038241905.1 Cytophagales bacterium
ATACCATGACCGAACCGCTACAGCACCTCTACCAGAAATACCTAGAGTGCCTGAAAGTAAGCACAGATTCTCGGGCGGAACAAGACAACACCCTGTTTTTTGCCTTGGACGGACCCAATTTTTCTGGCAGTCAGTTTGCCCAACAGGCGCTAGCCAAAGGCGCGCGGTACGCAGTGGTACAAGACGCATCGGTAACGGGTCCTCAAATTATTAACGTCACTAACACTTTGCAGGCTCTGCAAGCGTTGGCGCTGCATCACCGGCAACAGCTTACCATCCCGGTTATTGGCATTACGGGTTCTAACGGCAAAACCACCACCAAAGAACTGATTAACGCCGTTTTGAGCCGGAAATTTAACGTGCTGTGCACCAAAGGCAACCTTAACAACCACATCGGCGTGCCGCTAACCTTGCTCAGCATTCAGCCCGAGCATGAGTTGGCGATTATTGAGATGGGCGCCAATCACCCCGGCGATATTGCCGAGCTCTGCTCCTACGCCTTGCCCACGCACGGCCTGATCACCAACATTGGCAAAGCGCATTTAGAGGGTTTTGGAAGTCTAGAGGGCGTGGCCCGGGCTAAAAGTGAACTGTATTTGCACCTAGATAAAACCGACGGCACCGTGTTCGTGAATACCAGTAACGAGCATTTAATGCGCATGGTACGCCGCATAGCCCATAAAGTAACATATTACGGCCCTGCCGATGATTACACCGCCGAGTTATTGGAAGTAGCGCCCCAAGTCATTTACCGCGCCGCTAACGGCGATGTGGTCAAGACACACCTCATGGGTTCTTACAACTTTGAAAACATGGCGGCCGCCGCCAGTATTGGGCATTTTTTTGGCGTGTCGCATGCAGACATTAACACGGCCATTGCGGAGTACGCCCCCGTAAATAACCGCTCCCAGATTGTTAAGAAAAATACCAACACCGTTCTGCTAGATGCCTACAACGCCAACCCCAGCTCCATGGCTGCCGCTGTCAGTAATTTCGCGCAAATGGCCGCAGCCCGCAAAGTGGTCATTTTAGGCGACATGCTGGAAATGGGCCAGGAAAGCGAAGCCGAGCACCGCCTTCTGGGAGACCAGATAGCCAGCCTGTGTTTCTCAGAAGTCTACCTCTGCGGCAAGGAAATGCGTTACGCCGCCGCAGCCTACCCTGATTTCCGGTACTTCGCGGAAAAAAGCGCGCTGGAGCAATGGCTCCAAGACCACCCCATTACGGGCAGTTCCGTTTTGGTAAAAGGCTCAAGGGGAATTGGTTTGGAAACCGTGGTGGAGTTGCTGTAGAATTTTTGCGTTTTCCGCCTGTTTTTGGAAAAACAGGCTGAAAACGGCAATACAATCTGGTCAAAGCTTGCCGTAAGTTTATCAGATGCGTCAGTTGATAAACTGACTTAAAGAATAACCACAAGTTACGCTATCGCTAAACTTGCGGTAGGTGAGGTTTTATATGGTCTGACACTAAGAGATTGTTTAAATTTTAGGTTTGATAAAGCCACGTCTGTTTCCTGTTTTGGGCCTGTTTTTGAAAAAACAGGCCCAAAACAGGAAAACCTCTCAAATCTTGCAGACTTGAGAGGTTTAAAATGCATGTGTCCAGTAAACTAAAACGGTGACTCTAGTTCTGCCAGCTTGGGCAAGATTTCGTCTTTGTCAGACACCAGCGGGTTTTCAATGCCCCAGTTAATGCCCAGCGCTGGGTCGTTCCAGAGCAGGCCGCCTTCAGATTCTTTGTTGTAGTAATTACTGCATTTGTAGGTAAAAACGGTTCCTTCTTCTAGAGCTACAAAACCGTGCGCGAAACCAATCGGCACAAAGAAAATATTGCGTTTTTCTGCCTCTAGCAGGCAGGTGGCGTGCTGGCCAAACGTGGGCGAGTCTTTTCTAATATCTACCACCACATCCAGCGCCCGGCCCACTACCACGGTTACTAACTTGGCCTGCGCAAAGGGCGGCTTCTGGAAATGCAAGCCACGCAAAACCCCTTTTTTAGAAACAGAAAGGTTATCTTGCACAAATGTCTCGGAGATACCTGCCTCAGCGAAAAGCTTGGCGCTGAAGGTCTCTAGGAAAGCGCCGCGGTCATCCGTAAAAATGCGGGGCGTAATCTCTAAGACACCTTGTAGTGAATATTGCTTTATTTGCATATAGAAGTTAAAGACGTAGTAAACCTTATTTTGCGTAAAGATAAATGCTTTTAAATTTTTACGTTTGCCCTTGTTGGTGTTA
>JBBSSO010000453.1:0-2218 GCA_038241905.1 Cytophagales bacterium
TAAATAAATTACAAAGCTTTACACGCCTCCGGCGATAGAAAAGAAATGCAGCGCTTGCCTCTTTGTAGAGCAGGCGCTGTTTTTTTTAATTTTTGGCATCATTTTAGACTACAATAATATAGATTTGCCACTATATCTAAACTTTTTACCCTGAAAGGCAGTATGTAATCCCGTAACTACACCTTTCTGAACGGCGTACAACACTTAATAAAACCAATTACGACTATGAAAATAATTAAAGGATCTCTAATTGCACTTTTTGCAGGAAGCATGATGTTTTCTTCTTGCCAAACCAGCCAAACTGGTACTACTGGCCAAGATAAAGGCGGCATGAGCAAAACAGCTAAAGGCGGTATTATAGGCGCTGGCGGTGGAGCCGTTCTAGGCGGTATTATTGGGCGGGCAACCGGCAACACGGCGGCAGGAGCCATTATTGGTGCCGCAGTAGGTGGTACTACCGGGGCTGTAATCGGTCGGAGAATGGACAAGCAAGCCGAAGAGCTAGAGCGTGAAATGAAAAATGCTGAAGTTGAGCGCGTTGGCGAAGGTATTAAAGTAACCTTTGATGCCGGTATTTTGTTTGCCACTAACTCATCTGATTTGCAGTCGGCTTCTAGAATTGATATTCAAAAACTATCTGAAACCCTTAAAAAATACCCTGGTACCAACGTACTAGTTGAAGGCCACGCCGATAACACCGGTACTGATGCCATTAACCAACCATTGTCTGAACGCAGAGCCCAAGCCGTAGCTAATTACGCTATCTCTTTGGGAGTGGAGCCAGCCAGAATCCAAACGAGAGGATATGGTTCTTCGCAACCCATTGCTGACAATACCACCGTTGCTGGTCGTCAGAAAAACCGCCGGGTAGAGGTTGCTATCTTCGCTAGCGATGAATTGAAAGCTGCCGCGGAACGTGGTGAAGTTGACTAAGAAAATATAATCATATTCTAAAAAAGGGCTGCCAAATTTGGCAGCCCTTTTTTTTGCTTTTGTCTAAGCTGTTTTAGGCCTGTTTTTGGAAAAACATGCCTAAAACAGCTTAAGGGTTAGGCTAGGTTTGCGCTATTAGTAGTATTTCTGCGGGTAAAGTACACGGCTAACATAGTGATGGAAGCGCCCAGAAGCGCCACAAAAATATCTTTTTGCGCATCCCAGATATCGCCTTGGGTGCCTAAGTAAGCCATGCCTTGGGCCGGAAAAAAGACATCTGCCACAGACCATTCTACCAGTTCATAAATTGCCCCTAAGCTTACCGTAAGTTCTATCGGGAGCAAATACGTGAACACGGGTTTCATAGAAAACCGTCGCATAAAGTATTCTTGCAAGGGGTAGGCCAGAAAGAAACCGAACCCAAAATGCACCAAACGGTCATAATGATTTCGGGATTGGCCCAGTTGCTCCTGCACCCAGAATCCGAAGGGATTTTCTGAGTACGTGTATTGGCTGCCGTACACGTGCAGCATCATAAAAATGAAAATAAAGGTATAGCTGAAATCTGAGAACTTGAAGTACCGGTATAATACCACCAAAAAAACCAGCGCCGAAAGCGTAAGGGTATTTTCTAACCACCAGTTTTTCAGGTCTGGGGTATTGAAACCGGTGTAAGCCCAGTAGCCTACAAAAATGACGGCATAAGCAATTAAATAGGGGTTTTGGGTGAACGGAGTGCGTTCTTTGTCGGTGCCAAACGAAAAGGCCATAAAGAAAAATAGGTTGGGTGGAAAAAGTAAAATAGCCAGCTGGCGGGCTTAAAGATACTTAAATTTCCCATCGGTTTATAAGTCCGTTAAACGCCGTTCGGCGATGGTGAAGGAGAAACAAAAAAGCTGTTTTAGGCCTGTTTTTCCAAAAACAGGCCTAAAACAGCTAGCACAAATAATAAATCCGGCTCAGGGCCGGATGGTAAGTGCCTTAAAACGCAGAGATTTAGGCCTGAATTTGTTGAAAGGAAAGGGCTGAGTCATAAATGGGAGATGGCAATAGAAGCTCAGGCAGGTGCTGTACCAGCGGGAAGGGATTATCTTCCGGCGATTTCTCAGGGTCACAATGGTAGCCGTACACGTCAAAATCCTGCGCCAGCGGAATCAGTTTTTTATAATAGGCGTGGGTGGGGTTTTCCTCATCGAAAGAAATATCTTGATACACGGTAGTTAATTTGGGGGGCAAACCCCGGAGGTAGGCGTAAAAGGCTTCGGGCTGGGCTAAATCGCCGGAA
>JBBSSO010000454.1:0-2198 GCA_038241905.1 Cytophagales bacterium
CAAAACAAGACCTTCCGCTTTAAAGACGGCAAACACCAGATAACGGTGCATGGCTTGGTGGTGTCACCGTCGGGCCACCGGTTGCTGCTGCAATTAGACGTGAGCGGGACGGCTTCGGCGGGGTTTATGACCAAAAAGTTTGAGGGAAATCTCTACCTCACAGCCCTGCCTTATTTCGATGCCGCCAGCCAAAGCCTAAAACTAAAGCAAGTAGAATTTGTGGTTGACACCCGCGACCAGTTGGTAAAAACCGCCGAGTGGCTCCTGCACAATTCCTTCCGGGCTCAACTAGAAACCGAATTTTCCATCCCGGTAAAAGAACAATTAAACGCGCTGCGAATGGCGCTAGAGCAAGGTATTACCCAAAACCAACAGCAAGACCGTCTGCTGCTTTCTGGCAGCCTAACCTCTTTTAGACCAGATACTTTGTTTGTAACGCCCATCGGCATTCGGGCCATTTTTCAAGCAACGGGCAATTTAGCAGTGCAGGTGCAGTAAACGCGCGGGCGACCTAGGTTGGATTATTGGAGATTAACCAAGCCGCTTTGTTCCCGTAGAGGGAAGAGTAAACCACCGTTCTAGATAGCCCATGGCCAATGTTTCCGGCAAAACCGTTTTTTCCTTACTTAAAAATTCTGGCGTTCAATTCATGAAAAACAAGTCGTTGCGCTTGGCGGCGGCTCTTTCTTACAACACCATTTTCTCTTTACCACCCCTGCTCTTTATTGTGGTTACCACCGCTGGTTATTTCTTCGGAGATAAAGCAGTGAACGGAGAATTGTACGGCCAAATTAGTGGTTTGGTAGGCCCCGAAGCCGCCGCCACCATCCAAGAAGCCCTTACCAAATTAGAGTTGCAAGGTTCCAGTCCGCTGGCCACCTGGATCGGGATTGGCACGCTGTTGTTTGCGGGCACCACCATCTTTGTGACCTTACAAGAATCTCTCAACCACGTCTGGAATCTGGAAACCAAAGCCAAAAACGGCGTTCTGAAACTGGTTATGGACCGGTTCCTTTCGTTTGGTATTATCCTGAGCATTGCGTTTCTGCTGTTGGTTAGTTTGGTGCTGAGTGCCGTGCTGGGCGTTTTAACTACGTTTTTAAAGGAGCAACTGCCCGGAATTGCCGTTTTCTTTATTTACCTGTTAGACTTGGTAGTGTCTTTGGGGTTCATAACCTTGCTGTTCGCGCTAATTTTTAAATATTTACCAGATGCCATAATCCGCTGGCGCGATGTGTGGGTGGGGTCATTTGTAACGGCGCTACTCTTCGTGATTGGCAAATATTTAATTGGCTGGTATCTGGGGCAAAGCAGCTTGGGCAGTTCTTACGGCGCGGCTGGTTCAATGGTCATTCTGCTTTCCTGGATATATTATTCATCGCTTATTATCTTTTACGGAGCTGAGCTTACCCAAGAATACGCCGAGGCTTTTGGTCACCCCATCCGGCCAGACCACAACTCGGTGCGGTTTGAAATCCGCGAGATTCCGCATGAAGAAACAGATGATGCTATGGCGGGCCGGCCACCGTCTGAAGGTACTTTCCGGAAACCATAGCCTGTTTTAGGCATGTTTTTTCAAAAACTGGCCTAAAACAGGAAGTTCCTATTCTCGCTTTCTCAGAAGTTTGACCGTCTTTTTAAAGGCGGTTTTTCTTTTGGGCGAAGGATGGGTTGCTAAATTTATGAAGGCTGGCCTGTTGATCTTATTCTTCGGGTGATGGTTAAAACAAAAATCTTAATAAAAAACCGATTGGCAGGCGCTTGAAGGCAGCTTTTTTTAGGATTTTGCCGTATGCAATAGTACCATTCTTTTAGAAAACCTCTTATATATTTTCCGGTACGGGTATGCGGCGGCTCATCATTCTTTTTCTACTGTTGCCTGTTTGGGTACAAGGCGGGTGCCAAAGCAAACAGCAGGAGCCTGATTCGCAAACGTTGGTAGCCATCACTCGGCCGCCGGCTAAACCATCGCCTAAAAAAAATACTTTCCCGCGCAATTACAGTAACGCCTCGGCCATGAACGCCTTTTACAGTCGCTTGGAAGGGCACGGCGGCGAAAACGTTGAAATTCAGAAAGCCTCCGATTTTATTTCCAGCCCTCTTTTGCCTGCGCCAGACCCGTCGGTGGGGCAATACTTGCGGTTAATTAAGTCTCCCTTTTCGGTTATGAAAGACACCATAACCAACCTGCACAACGC
>JBBSSO010000455.1:0-2196 GCA_038241905.1 Cytophagales bacterium
AATGGCTCCCACCAGCACCAGCCACGGAATATACACGGCGTTTTCTACCGGATCCCAGTTCCAATATCCGCCAAAGTTAAGGGTTTCATAAGCCCAATAGGCACCCATCATAATACCAACACCCAAGATACCGGCGGCAAATAACGCCCACGGCAACGCAGGTTTGGTCCAAGAAGTGTATTCTTTCATCCAGAGGCCCGCAATGGCAAACGCAAACGGCACCAACGTAGCAGCAAAGCCTAAGAACAGCACCGGCGGGTGAATAACCATCCAGTAGTTCTGCAAAAGCGGATTTAGGCCGGTACCATCTTGGGGAATAAAGTTAGGATCCATCTGGAACACCGGCGCATCTGTCATCACTTCGCGCATGAGGATAAACGGCGAGGAGCCAATTTTAAGATCCCCGATTACGATGCCCAAAATCATGGAAGTCAAGAACAGCTGCACAAAAGAGAAAACCGCCATTACCGGGGCCTCCCACTTCTTGCTGAAGCGCATGAGCACCAAACCCAAGAGCGTGTGCCAGAAAATCCAGAGCAGGAAAGAACCTTCTTGGCCTTCCCAGAAACAGGAAATCATGTAATGCACCGCCAAGTGGTTAGAGGAGTGGCTCCACGCGTAATGATACTCGTAGCGGTGTTCGTAAATAATATTAAACAGCGAGAAGATGATGCTGAAAACCGCCAGCGTGTGCACACTAAACGCAATGCGGGCCAGCTTTTTCCAGCCTTGGTGGTCTGGACTCAGGATGGGAGCGTTGGCAGCAAAAAAGTAAGCAAGAGAAGAGACAAGGGCCGCCACAAACGCGACAATCACGCTCACATGGCCCAGATCGCCAATAAAAGTATTAACCATTTCAATTAGTTATGAGTCTTGCGCCGTGCGTTCTAAGTTTGATAACCCAAAACCGACAGCTGAAACCCCTTAAAACATATTCCACTAAAAGAGAATTGGCTCCGCTTAAAATTTCTCAACTCAAGCCTCAGAACGCAACACTCTACGCAATCCCTACAGGCTGGCCGTTTCGGCTTTTACCTCGGTTTCATTGTATTTAGACGGGCACTTGAGCAAAATTTTGTCGGCCACAAATACTTGTTCCTTCATGTTGCCGGTAATTACCACCTGCTCTGAGCGGTCAAAGTCTTGGGGTTTGGGGCTGTAATAAACCACCGTTTGCTCTACGCGGTTGGTATCTACCAAGACAAAGGTAAAGTAATTGGGGTCAACTACGGGGTCATAGTTCATGCCTACAATGTGGCCTTTGGCATCCTTCTTTAACCGGCCTACCACGTGCACTTTGGTGTCCTTGCCTTGTTGGGCCAGGGCCTTGGCCTCGGAGAACGGCACGTACACGCTGGCGTCTGATGCGGTTGACATCATAATGGAGATGGCCACGGCAATCACCAAAATTCCTATAATGTGTATTCTTTTCATGGTTCTAAAAGCAAATGGGCTGGAAGTGCCCGGTTAACAACGCACTATTAAAATTAAATCCGTAGACAATACTTTTCTTAAAGGTTATTCTGGAAATCTGTTTTAGGCTTGTTTTTAGAAAAACAGGCCTAAAACAGATTTATTGCCGAAGCTCTTTCTCTAAGCGGCCAATTTTTTTATCAAGATTAATGAGATACAGCAGAATACCTAGCATAACCGTGGCCAGCACAGCTACCACAATGTAAATTTTCCCGTCCTGGCGCATCACATCGGCCATGCCGACTTCAGAAATAGCAGCCGAAGAAGTTTCTGCGGTTTGAGCCAAAACCGGCGCCGAAGTTCCTACTGCCCACAGCAGGAGCAGCACCAACAAGAATTTATGCATTTTCATAGACGTGTTGCTTTAAAATTTCTAGACGAGCGCGTAGGTGTACCATCCACACGCCCAACAGGGTCCAGCCCAGAACGGCCGGGTAAAAGACGGCCCGCAAGCGGGCATCTAAATCATAGGCGTTGAAACCCGGATTGCCGCCGTTGCCGGGGTGCAAGGAATCTGTCATGCGGGGCAAGATAAACAGCAGCGGAATAAGGGCCGCAAACGCAAAAATATTGTAAATAGCCCCAATGCGGGCCCGTTGTTGGTGGTCTTGAAATGAGCCCCGCAGCACCAGATAAGCAAAGTAAATTAGCAGGCCAATGGCGGCGGCATTCTGCTTTGGGTCATTGCTCCAGTATTCGCCCCAGGTAAATTTAGCCCATTCC
>JBBSSO010000456.1:0-2185 GCA_038241905.1 Cytophagales bacterium
ACGGCTAAAGGCGGAATAAGAATGGCTAGAACAACCAGCAAAATATTCGTGGTTTTCTGAGCATTGCGGAGCGTATGTTTCGCTTCCATTTTAAACGCTTTTTTCTCAGCCTTCGTCATAGAAGCTAATCGCTCTTGAGCGGCGGCCAACACAGAAACCTCCGTTACAGAAAGCGCTTTTGAAGGTGCTTCATTCGTAATCACGTTGGCTGAAACTGGAGAAGTGGCTAAACGTTGCTTTTCAAATAGAACTGGTTTCTGGGCAGTTGTAGTAGCCTCAAGTACCGGTTCCGATGAAGTTGCAGCGGTGGCTTCTGGGGTAGTAGAAACCATTTCCTCAGCAATTGAAACAGCTGCTGGAGCTTCCTGTTCCGTGGTTTTTACTTTTTTGTTTTGGTATTGCTCTGGGGTAGTCGCGGCAAAACGGTAATATTCTGCAGTATTACAAGAAAACAGAAACTGGCCCACTGCCAAAACAAATACTAACTGGAGTAAACTTTTGAATTTCATAGAACAAAAATTAAGGGTGGAAATTTAAGCATCAATTAGAGAAGCCATCACATATGTTTAAGCTATCATCTTTGTTATAGTACTATGCTTCTATTCTTTTTGTTCTATTATCAAGATAAATTGAAAACGCCTACCTCCTAATTACTTATGAATCAATGTTTTTGGGTTGCATATTTGGTTGGGTTGCCTCTTAAAGAAATCAGATAAATAAAAGGATAACCGCTGTTTTAGGCCTCTTTTTTCAAAAACAGGCCTAAAACAGCACGCAAATACGAGCCAGCCGCAGGTTTTAGTTTACGCCCCGAATTCGTTTTTCCAAAAGCGCGTTGCGCCAGTTTGGTTTGTCTATTCTTTGGGAACTTCAATAAAAAAAGTAGTGCCTGCTCCTTCTTCGCTCTCAAACCAAACCTTGCCGTGGTGCAGTTCCACAATCGTTTTGATAATAGACATTCCCAGCCCCACACTTTTCTCGCCGCGTATTCCTACTCTTCTAGACGAGGTAAATTTGTCAAAAAGCTGGGGTTGTAATTCTTTAGGGATGCCAATACCGTTGTCTGACACGGAGATTAAAGTGGTAAACTCTTGGTCTTCCACGGCCATTTGAATGGTACCTTCGTCTTGGGTAAACTTAATGGCATTAGAAATGAGGTTATTAAGCACCTGCATAAACTTCATGGCATCTACATATATGTAAATAGGAGTCTGTGGCAGCAGCACCGTAAAGTTTTTAGACAACAGACTACTCCCGATGGAATAATAATTCTCCATCATCACGGTAATTTCATGCGTGATATTTACACGTTCCTTCTGCAGCACCACTTCCGCAGACTCCATAAACTCATTGTCAATTAAATCGCGGATAAGGTCAGAGCCTTTCATGGCATTATCCTTAATATACTGCACCAACTCTTGGGCAACGCCTTCAGTTGCGCTTATTTCAGGCAGCAGCAAGTTTACCATTCCTTCAATGTTGGCAAACGGTGCCGCTAAATCATGAGATAGAATTTCTAGCGTTGAGTTCTTTTTAGAATTGAATTTTAAGATGTTCTGCAGATACTCTTTCTTTTTGGTAATGTCTTGGGCATAGCCGCCTAACAATTGATTTTTGTCCGTCCCAAGCAAGGTAAGGTTCAGGCAAATCCATTGAAATGCTTGACCGGGTTGGCTTATCCGGAATTCAATGTCTTCTTGCGTCACCAAATCTTTGGTTTTGTGATACTGCTCTACTAAAAAACTGGAGTCAGCGGGGTGTATCACAGAAAAAATGTGCGTCATAACGGCTTCTGGTTCTGTATCGCTAACGCCAAAAAGAGTCGCGAATGCTTGATTCCAATACACAAACTGGCCAGATTGCTGGTCAAACACAAAATAAGCCTGCGCAAAAATATTGGCTATCTGCTCTAGCAGATGTTGGTTAGAAAGATCTAATTTCTGGTTCATAAAAAATAATTTTTAGGCGATGAAATATTTGGGTTATTCCCTTACGCGTAAGAGCATGTTTAAATTTGTCTTTTGCGCTACAAACAGGCATCAAAAGAACCTGTCTTCGCCTTTTTCTCTCACCATAGCGCTGCTATGTTGCGGTAATGGCACACCCCGAATGCTTTCGGGGAAACGCATCGTCAGAACCTTTCGCTTCCTGTTTTCGCCGGCAAAATCAAAACTTAAACAAGCAC
>JBBSSO010000457.1:0-2161 GCA_038241905.1 Cytophagales bacterium
AAAGACGAGCGCTACAAAATCTGCCCCCTCCTAAAAACCAAATACCTAAAAGGCGAGAATTTTTAAAAGAATGCTTACCCATTAGGTTTCACGCATATTTACCCCGTACGGGCGTATCGCATACGCCCATTCACCAAATACCCAAATGGGCGTATGCGATACGCCCCTACAAATTACCGCATTACGCCAATTTGGGCGCCGTCCCAATCGGGGAACAAGACATTGCCTTTCTGGATGTTTAGGTGCTTGCCTGCTACTTCACTGAAAATACTCCGAAAATCTGTGGTGACGGGTAAATCGCGGCCGTCTTCCAGGTTTTCTTTGGCCAGGACGGGGACATTGCCGTGCACCAGGCCGCCGTTTACGTTATTGCCCAAAATGAACATGCAGGAACCGCGACCGTGGTCGGTGCCTTTGCTGCCGTTTTGAGCGACGGTGCGGCCAAATTCGGTCATGGTCATCACGTCTACATCGTCTTGGTAGGCGTCTACATCGGTCCAAAAAGCAGCGATGCTCTGGCTTAAATCGTTCACGTTGCGGGCGAACGTGCCTTGGCCGGTTCCTTGGTTGTAATGCGTATCCCAGCCGCCAGATTCCGCAAACGCCACTTCTAGCCCCACGTTCATCTTAATTAGCTGCGCAATTTGTTTTAGAGCATCACCCAGCGGACTGTTAGGATAGACCGCGTTGTTGGCCGGGATGTAGTTTTTGGTGTCGGTTTTGTTGAGCATTTTCATCGCCTCAAAACTTTCTTTGCCGGTTCTGTTTAGGAGCGAGGAAGAAGTTTGGTCGTAGAGGTCTTCAAAATTCTTGGAGGCTAAGTTTACATTCCGCTGGTTTCCGCGCATCTGAATCCCGAAGTCTTGCAGGTTGCTGATGGCCACGGCGGGGCTATCGCCGTAAAAAGAACGCGGCAAAGAGGAGGTAAGGCTGACTGCTTGGAACGGCGTGGCGGCGTCATGACCCAATAAACCAACCGCCCGGTTAAGCCAACCACTGGGCGTGCCTTTGTGGTAGGGCGTGCCGGCTTCCATGTAATCTTGGGCATCAAAATGTGAGCGTGTGGGGTTGGGCGAGCCCATGCCGTGCACAATGGCCAGGCGTTTCTCGCGGAAAAGCGGTTCAAACGCTTTCATGGCGGGGTGCAGCCCGAAGCGTCCGTCTAAATCCAGAAGAGGTTTAACCGATGATTTGGCTGCCGTCATAAACAAATTGGGCCGGGCTTTTTGGAGAAAGGGGTCAGTGAACGGCGTGACCGCACTCAGGCCATCCATCGCGCCGCGCTGAAAAATGCAGACCAATATTTTGTTTTTCTGGTAGGGCAAAAGCAATTTCCGGCTGCTGGCCGCTTGCGCTAGAAAGTTAGGCACGCCGCCCAAACCGGCCGCGAAAAGCGCCAACGCCCCTGTTTTTAGAAAACCCCTTCTAGATGTCATCTTCTCTCAATTAAATAAAAATCTATTGATTATCGGCGCTGAAATTCCGGTGACCCGATGATAATGCCCACCACTTGCGCCAGCATCTGGTTTTGCGGCTTACCCGCGGCTATTTCTTTTTCTCCAGAAGAATTTTCTGTGCCGATATTTCTTCGGGCGACACCCTTTTTATTCTTTCTTTTTCCTGCCGGATTCATCATCATTTCCTCCACTTCTTCCTCTTCTTCTGGCAAATCCATTTGCGACATAGGTTGATTCTGGGCCGATGCGGCCTGTACTTTTTGCCCGAAACCAGGGTCATTCAGCGAAGGCGTTAGACGTTTAATGGTTTCTTGTAAGTTCCGTTCTGGCAGCAAAAATTGGGCATAAGTTAGCAAAGCAGCCTCGGCACTTTCTGGCTCACGGTTTTGGTTTAGGGCCATCAAATCAATAGAAACCCCCGGAATCTGCTGGGCGGCCAAGGCCAGCCCAAAATTCATGCGGTTCAGCAGGGAGCCGGTGTTAATCCAGTACGCTCCCCGGTCCGGGAAGCCGGTGGGAGCCTGGTAATAATACATGCGCTCGCCCATTTTGGTGATCCAGGTGTAGAGTTGGTACGGTGCTTTTACCTCGGCATTTAGGCTGCGTACGGCGCTAATGGCCAACTCAAACGGCGATTTTGTTTTCTCGCGCAGCGCTTCTTTATCCCAGAACTCCGGGGCAGAAACCATGGTTAGCAGTACCGC
>JBBSSO010000458.1:0-2138 GCA_038241905.1 Cytophagales bacterium
CAAATACTGTTTTGTTTTAAAAATGTTGCGCTGCGCCAAGGCAAATTCTGATTAATTTTTTCCCCGTTTTTCCGCAAAGAAAATTACCGCTTCTTAACCCTCTGCGTGGGCTTGCGTACATTCTAAGGCAGCCGCCGCCTTTGGGCGCGGCCAGATGTACATACCTAACAAACACAAACATGCAGGATAACCAAAAAAACTGGAACAGCTCAGACAGCCGTCGCCAAGAAGAAAACCAAAATCGTAACCGCCAAAATTCCCCCACTCCCCGCTGGGATCTTGACAATCATTTCCATACCGGACCTAACCAACAGAGTCACAGCCACTTTCCAGAAGACTCTCACCAACGCAGTTCCAACTCCGACTTAGGCGGCAGTCGGGAAAAGCATTACGGCGAGCGCGATAACAGCGTTTACCGCAACAACAACCTGAACTACGGAGAAAACCGAGACAATAGTCCGCGCCAAACCGAGCACCGGTCCTCGGGCGCGCCTTTTTCTGGGCAACAGCGTAATTCTTATTCCGCCTCCGGCGATGGAAGAGGCAACTACTCGGCCCGCCAAGATTCTTACGGCCACACCAATGACCGCATCAGGCCAGAGAGCGTGCCTTTGCAACGCCGCCAAGACGATAGCAATGAAAATTATTACCGCGGCGCGTACATGGACGAGCGCGGCGTAAAAATGGAAAGACCCCGCCCTGACGAAAACCCGTACCGGGAGCATCCAGGCAGCAGAAGCCGCTACAAAGACGATGATTACCGCTACGGGTCTGGCAACCACACAACGTCTCAAGAGCGCCGTTACACAGACAGCCGCGGCAACCGCCAAGACCGTAACCAAGGCGATATTTTAAATGAAATGGGCGATGGCCTCCGCGATGCTTGGCATGATATTAAGGACGGCGTGCAAAATACGTTTAACCGCTTCAGCAATGACAGCCAAGACCGTGACCAGCGCAACAATTACCAAGAACGCACCCGCCGCAACCAATACAATGAAAGAAGTAACCGCCGGCCAAATGATTCAGATGCCGCCGACGATTCCTTTTTTTACTCAGATAGCCGCAACCCGCGGTATTATTAATCAACCTTAAAACAATAAGCCATGAAACCTATATTTATAACTTTAATACTTACCGGCGTAGCCATAGCCCTTTTGCTGCAGCGCGCCATTGGTTCAGAAAATGAAAGTCCATCAGACCGCAACTCTTCTCTAGAATTGTAAAACTGATGAAGCATTTAAAACAAAGGAGCCGGAATTTAACTTCCGGCTCCTTTGTTTTAAATTATTCTGTTTTCGGGCTATTTTCTGAAAAACAGGCCTTAAACACCGCTCCATGCTACCAGAACTGCTTACCCAAATTAGAGCCTGCCAATTATGCGCTGCGCATTTACCGCACGGCCCGCGGCCGGTAGTACGGGCGGCTACATCGGCTAAAATAATGATTGTAGGGCAGGCACCGGGCACTAAAGTACACGCATCCGGCATTCCTTGGGATGACCAAAGTGGCAAAAAACTGCGCACCTGGTTAGGGCTCACGCCCGATGAATTTTACGATGAAAGCACCATCGCTATTGTGCCCACCGGTTTCTGCTATCCGGGGGCCGGGCGTTCTGGTGATTTGCCGCCTCGCCCTGAATGCTTTAAAACTTGGCACCCGCAGCTATTGCCGCTGCTGCCCAATATTCAACTCACCTTGCTGATAGGCACGTACGCCCAACGCGCTTTTTTGGGCCAGAACGCCAAAGCCACCCTTACCCAAACCGTTGAAGCCTGGCGAGATTATCTGCCCACCTACCTGCCGCTGCCCCACCCCTCGCCCCGCAACTTTGCCTGGTTTAAGCGCAACCCTTGGTTTGAGCAAGAAGTCATTCCTACGTTGCAAGAAATAGTAGAAATCTCAAGGCGCGGCTAAAATTGATTATGCTGTTTTCGGCCTGTTTTTCTAAAAACAGGCCGAAAACAGAAACTTCTAAGAACATGCTAGGTCAGAGAGCGCTCCTACTTCTTATGCTTCAATGCTTTGCCTGCCAGTGCGCCTGTAGCCTTCCCTTTCTCTACAGCGGTCACGCCGTTTACAAACACGTACTCCATGCCCGAGGCCAGTTTAGAAGGTTCCTCATAGCTAGCTAAGTC
>JBBSSO010000459.1:0-2115 GCA_038241905.1 Cytophagales bacterium
CCAAACCCAGGAAAAGAAAATAAAGTCCGGCGGTGGGGTAAAGTTCTTTGTAGAGGTAAATGGGCACGTAAATGGCATCAACCACAATCCAAATAATCCAGTTTTCTAGTTTTTTGCGGCTCATGAGCCACTGCGCGCCCAGGCTAACGGCGGTAGTGCCGGCATCCCAGAAAGCTAAGTCGGCGTTGGTGTTTTTGCTGAGCCAGTAGCCCAAACCGATGGTAAAAACAGGCACCAGAATAAGCAAGTAGCCCCATTGCCGGCGGGTAGTGCGGGTAACGGGCCGCTCGGCGCGCTGGTTGCCTTTGTGCAGCCACGCATACCAACCGTACACGTTCAGCAGCGCAAACATGACTTGCAAGCCCATGTCGGCGTACAGTCGGGCGTCAAAAAATACAAATACATAAATCACGACGCTCACCAAGGCCACCGGAAAGGTCCAGATATTTTGGCGGGCCGCCAGCCAAACGCACAGCAAACCAGTTATAACGCCCGCCATTTCCAGAATGGTGTCTTGGTTCCAATATTCTACTGAGAAAATTTCCATCGCGCGTAGCGCTGTTTTAAGAGCTTGTTTAAGTTTTGATTTTGCTGGCGATAACAGGAAGCGAAAGGTTCTGACGAAGCGTTTTTTGAGCAACATAGCAGCGCTATGGTGAGAGAAAAAGGCGAAGTCAGGTTCTTTTGATGCCTGTTTGTAGCGCAAAAGATAAATTTAAACATGCTCTAAGCCTGTTTTTGCAAAAACAGGCCGAAAACAGCTTTTATGAGGATAAGAGTTTGTTGCAAAAATAAGAGCTTCTGGCAAAGATGTCCGCCCGGCGCTAAAACTACGCCAGATATTTTACCTTTGCCTCATGCTGCCAGAAATTACGCCTCGTCAATTAAAAGAACGTTTAGAACAAGGAGAAAACCTGCAATTGTTAGACGTGCGCGAACCGCAAGAATGGGACATTTGTCACTTGGGCGGCCTAAATATTCCGCTCAGCGACTTACCCAAAGAGGTTGGCCAACTTGATAAGGACGTTACCACCGTAATAATCTGCCACCACGGTTTCCGGAGTGCGCAAGCGTTGGCATTTCTGCAACATCGGCACGGATTTGAACATTTGCTTAACTTAAAAGGCGGCCTGCACGCGTGGGCGCAGGAAGTAGATCCAGCTTTTCCGGTTTATTAATATTGAGTGAAGAGAATCTGTTTCTAGCGTTTTCGGCCTGTTTTTGGAAAAATAGGCCGAAAACGCACCTGTAGCGGCTGGTAGTAAACGGATTTGAATTTCTACCCTAGGCCGCTACTTTTCCATCGCGCGGCAGCGCTATACTTATTATTTTGGCTGATGGACCCGCCGGTATTTCTCTACTTTTTTTTAATCTTTTTTAGCGATTATCCAACTTTTCCCATAATTTTACGTGGCAAATACCATACACGCTATTTGCTATGCAATCCCACGCACCCAATCTGTTATTTGAGGCCCTGACCTACGATGACGTCCTGCTGTTACCAGCTTATTCTGAAGTCCTGCCCAAGGATACCAATACTTCTACCCAACTTACGCGCAACCTTCGGGTAAATATTCCGCTCATTTCGGCGGCGATGGATACCGTGACCGATGCTAATATGGCCATCGCGCTGGCGCAGGAAGGTGGTTTGGGCATCATCCATAAAAACATGAGCATTAAGCAGCAGGCCGAGCAAGTCCGCAAGGTGAAACGCTCAGAAAGCGGCATGATTCTGGACCCCGTTACCCTGCACGAAGACGCAAATTTGGGCGAGGCCATCCACCTAATGAAAGAGCACAAGATTGGCGGTATTCCAATCTTAAACGATGCCAAGAAACTGGTGGGTATTATTACCAATCGCGACCTTCGGTTTGAGAAAAACTTCGCCATTAAGGTGTCAGAAATCATGACCAAAGACCGGCTAGTTACCGCCCCCAAAGGTGTTGATTTAGACAAAGCCGAGGATATTTTACAGGAATTTAAGATTGAAAAACTGCCCGTGACCGATGTTGACGGTACTTTGGTAGGCCTTATTACTTACAAAGATATTTTAAAACGCAAACACCGCCCGTACGCTTGCAAAGATGAGTTTGGCCGGCTGCGCGTAGGTGCGGC
>JBBSSO010000460.1:0-2112 GCA_038241905.1 Cytophagales bacterium
TCCATGCCGTATTTTGAGCCTTCGCGTCCGAAACCAGATTCTTTAATGCCGCCAAACGGGGCAACTTCGGTAGAAATCATTCCTTCGTTTATGCCCACCATGCCGTACTCTAGGGCTTCAGCCACGCGCCAGCAGCGGGCTATGTTCTGGCTGTAAAAGTAGGCTGCTAGACCATATTGCGTGTCGTTGGCCATTTGGATGGCCTCTGCTTCCGTGGTAAATTTAAAGATAGGCGCTACGGGTCCAAAAACCTCTTCGCACGCAATGAGCATGTCGGGGGTAGCGGGTGCCAATACGGTGGGCTGGAAAAACAAGCCATCTTTTACGGCACCGCCCGTGGCGATGGTTGCTCCTTTGTTTACCGCGTCTTTGATGTGTTCTTTCACTTTATCCACCGCTTTCTGGTTAATAAGCGGACCTATTTGCACGTCTTTTTGTAACACATCGCCAATTTTAAGGCCTTTTACCGCGATGGTAAATTTCTCCAGAAAGGCATCATACACCGATTCTTGTACTAGAATGCGGTTCACGCAAACGCAGGTTTGGCCGTTGTGTCTAAATTTAGATTGCAGCGCGCCCTGCACGGCGGCGTCCATATCGGCATCGGCAAAAACGATGAAGGGTGCGTTGCCGCCCAACTCCAATGAAAGTTTTTTTAGCGTGCTAGCGCATTGCTCCATTAAAATCTTACCCACGGCCGTGGAACCGGTAAACGATAATTTCCTAACCTTGGAATTTTGGCAGAGTTCCTTTCCAATTTCGCTGCTGTTGGCCGAAGTAATGGTATTGTAAACGCCCTTCGGAAAGCCGGCTTTCTGAGCCAAATATGCCAAAGCCAAGCCCGTGAGAGGCGTTTCTGACGGTGGTTTAACAATGACAGGACTTCCGGCCGCCAATGCTGGCCCCACTTTGCGGGTAATCATGGCCAAGGGAAAATTCCAGGGCGTAATGGCCGCCACCACGCCCACCGACTGTTTTATAACCACCAAGCGCTTGTCTTTGGACGGCGACGGAATAACATCGCCGTAGGTGCGTTTGGCTTCTTCTGCAAACCATTCCACAAAAGAGGCGCCGTAAGTAACCTCGCCCAAACTTTCGGTAATCACCTTGCCAGACTCCAGCGTCATCAGTTCGGCCAATTCTTGCTGGTGTTCTAAAATGAGGTTAAACCACTTGCGCAGCAAAATGGAGCGGTCCTTAGCGGTGAGATCGCGGTAAGCGGGCCAGACAGCATTGGCGGCATCAATGGCGGCGCGCACATCGGTGGCGTCCATATCGGGCACAGCGCCTAGCACTTGCCCGTTGGCCGGATTAGTTACGTCAAAGGTTTTACCGCTGGCGGCTCCGGTCCAGCTGCCGTTCACGAAGGCTTTATCTTGTAGTAAGGATGGTTGAGACATGGCAAATTTTGGGGTTAAATGACAAGACCACAAACCATGAGCCGTGGAGGCCCGATGGTATAAGTAGTCTTTCCATCATACTGCAAAAAGCGCGATTCTGTTTTAGGCTTGTTTTTTGAAAAACAGGCCTAAAACAGCTTGGCTAGGTTGCTTTAGTTTAAGGTTCGATGGCTGCCCCTACTTATTATTCTTTAAAACTATATTATTATCGTTTTTATTGATTTGAATTATTTAATTCAATCTTCCAACTTGCAGAAAACTAAAAAAGCTGTTGTCTCTTTTTTTGAATGTGTGCGTATAAACATGACAATTCACTTCTAACCAGACTTTTACTTTCTATTCATTTCTTTCCATCGGCTTGGCCGAAGCAAACTTTTCTCTTAATTGTATATAACTCATTTCTTATGGAGAATAAAAAAGAATCTACATCCAGCTCTTCTGATAATAAGGGAGCAGAAAAACCAGTTCTAACCACCCGCCAAGGGCATCCGGTTACAGACAATCAAAACATTAGAACCATTGGCAGTCGCGGACCGGCTACGCTGGAGAATTACCAGTTTATTGAGAAAATGTCGCATTTTGACCGCGAGCGCGTCCCAGAACGGGTAGTTCATGCCCGGGGCGCCGGTGCGCACGGAATTTTTACTGCCTACGGTAAGGTGGGCGATGAGTCCATTGCCAAGTACACCCGCGCGCAATTGTTCCAAGAAAA
>JBBSSO010000461.1:0-2091 GCA_038241905.1 Cytophagales bacterium
ATGCTAAAGTGCGTCATATCTTCCGGGTTGTACCGGAAAAGGGCTTCTGAAATGGTTCTGAAAGAAGTAGGTAGGCTGCCCACGTGTAAGCCAGCCGTAAAAACTAGGAGGAGCAAAGCCAGCACAGCAAAGAAAAAAGCAGCTGTCTTGTTCACCGGAACGCTTTTTTAAGTTCAAGAATGCTTTCTACCACGCGCGGGCTGGGCCGCGACATTAAATTGTCTGTAACCGGATAAATCTGTTGGCGCTGGTAAGCTTTAATTCGTTTTAATTCAGGATAAAGCGAAAAAAACTTTTGGTCCATTTCTTTCCGCGTGCCGCCATATAAAACGTCAGGATTTAATTGCAAAATAGATTCGCGCGTGAGTGCTGGAGATTCTTGCGCCAATTCTTGAGGTACCACATTCCGTCCGCCTGCGTAACGTATTTTATCTGTGAACAAAGATTTAGAACCGTACACGTAAATAGGGTCTGGCCAGATAATGCCTAACACGCCTGGCTTCTGCTGGTCAGTTTGGCTAGCCAACAGCTGATTTAACTGCGATTGCAGCGAATCTACGAGCGCATTGGCTTGGCTTTGCCGGTTCAAAAGTCGGCCCAAGTCGCGGAGGCCCCGGATAATGTCTGCCACGCTGTCGTATTTCTGGAAGTAAACCGGAATGCCCAATTTTTCAATCTGGTGTGCAACATCAGCAGAAATAATACCGTCTGGCGCAAAAACTACGTCTGGTTTCAGAGCAAGCAAACCTTCGTAATCCATGGGGTAATTTTGCACAATGGGTTTACTAAGAGCCGCCGCGGGGTAATCACAGTTCTGAGTTCTAGCGATAATGGTAGCCGTGTCAGCGACGGCAAAAAGCATTTCGGTCATGGAAGGGGCAAGGGGCAAAATGCGACGGAGCTGGCGGGGCAGGGTCATTTGCCTTCCTAAATCATCAGTGACCAGTTGGGTTTCTGCGGATGTTTTTACTTTCGGCGGCTGGCTGTCACATCCCCCGAAAGTCATCGCAAGCGCTAAAGAAAGAAAAGAAAGCAAGACGCGCGTAGCAGAAAGTTTGATCACGGGGCAAATGTTAAGGCTATGGCTCAAAGATACAGTATTTGCCCGTTGGTTTTATAATCCCAAACCAAGCTCAGTACATCCCGTTTTGAGCCTACTTTTCAAGAATTAAGACTAAAACAGGAACCTTTAGAAAGACGTTTTAGGCCTGTTTTTGGAAAAACAAGCCTAAAACAGGAAAGCCGCCGGGCCTAAAAATTCGTACTTTTGGCTAGCTTTACATCGTCACTTAAACCTGAATCCATGATTGTAGTAACCGGAGCCGCCGGCTTTATCGCGAGTTGCCTCGTTACCCGACTCAATGCCGCCAATTTTAACGATGTGGTGGTGGTTGATAATTTTTCCATCAGCAAAAAACTGCCCAACGTGCAGGGCAAAAAGATAAAGGAATACGTGGATCGCGCCGAGTTTTTTGATTGGCTGGAGAAAAACTACGAGGAGGTGGAATTTATCTTCCACTTGGGCGCCCGCACGGACACCACCGAAACCAATCTAGACGTCCTGAATTTGCTCAATTTAGATTACTCTAAACAGATGTGGAACGCTTGCTGCGAGTACCAAATTCCGATGGTTTACGCTTCATCGGCGGCAACATACGGCTCGGGCACGTTGGGATATGACGACGATGAAAGCCTGCTCCATCTGCTTAACCCGCTCAACGCCTACGGCGATTCTAAAAACGATTTTGACATTTGGGCCTTGGAGCAAACGGCCAAACCGTTTTATTGGGCGGGCCTTAAGTTTTTTAACGTGTACGGCCCCAATGAGTACCACAAAGGCCGGATGGCATCTGTGGTGCTGCACGCGTACAATTCTATTTTAGATGACGGGCGGTTCACACTCTTCCGGTCTCACAGCCCAGCGTACCAAGACGGCGAGCAGATGCGCGATTTTGTGTATGTAAAAGATGTAGTAGAGGTTTTGTTTTGGCTCATGCATCACCGGAAAAACTCTGGTATTTATAACTTGGGCAGCGGCGAGGCCCGCACTTTTCTGGATTTAACATTCAACACGTTTACTGCTTTGGGCAA
>JBBSSO010000462.1:0-2087 GCA_038241905.1 Cytophagales bacterium
GGCGCCTAGCCCGCAAGTAGTGAAAGGCATTTCGTGCATTGACCACATTGCCATGCTCACGCTAAGCGGCAGCGGCATGGTAGGAGTGCCCGGCGTAGCCATGCGGATGTTTAAGGCCGTCGCTATCGACAACATTAACATTTATTTCATCACCCAGTCTTCATCTGAGCAAAGCATTACCATCGCTTTTGCCGAAGTTGACGGTGCTAAAGCCGTGCAAACCCTCACCCACGAATTTGCCGAGGATATTCTACAAGGCTTGCTGAACCCTGTTTGCTTGGAAACGCCTTTAAGTATTGTTGCCATTGTGGGCAACGGCATGATTCGGCAGCCGGGTATTGCCGGAAAGGCTTTCTCGTTGCTCGGTGAACACGCCATTAACATCAGGGCGATCGCCCAAGGGGCCACCGAACGAATAATATCCGTAGTTTTGAATTCTGAAGATGCCCACCGCGCCGTTAATCTGTTGCACGATGAGTTTTTTATTCAGGCTCTGCCCGAAACCGCTCTGCCCAGCTAACTATGGAAAATGATTTTGTAAAAGCGTACGCTCCTGCCACGGTGGCCAACGTCTGTTGCGGTTTTGATGTTTTAGGGTTTGCCTTAGACGCCCCCGGCGATGAAGTGTGGGTGCGCAAGCAAGCAGCGCCCGGCATTACCATTACGGCCGTGACCGGCGTAGAAGGCCTATCTGACGACCCCGCCAAAAACGTAATTGGCGTGGTTGCCCAGAAAATGCTCACTGATTTAAATTACACTTCGGGTTTAGAAATGCAGCTGCACAAAGGCATGCCGGTGGGCAGTGGTTTGGGCAGCAGCGCCGCCAGTTCTGCCGCTGCCGCATTTGCCGTGAATGAATTGTTGGGCCAGCCATTTAGTCCGGAAGAACTGGTGGTTTACGCAATGGAAGGCGAACGCTTAGCTTCGGGCTCTGCCCACGCCGACAACGTTGCGCCTTCTCTGCTGGGTGGCTTTGTGCTGGTGCGGGGCTATAACCCGTTGGATGTAATTCCGTTGGGTGTGCCGCTAGATTTATACTGCTCCGTTTTGTACCCTCAGATTGAGTTAAAAACTTCTTTGTCTCGAAGTATTTTGAAGCAGGAAATTCCACTCAAAAAAGCGGTTCAGCAATGGGGAAACTTGGCTGGTTTAATTGCGGGCTTGCTCAAAAAAGATTACGCTTTAATTGGCCGAAGTCTGCAAGATGTTATTTTTGAGCCGGAGCGCTCTATTCTTATTCCGTTGTTTAAGCAAGTGAAAAAAGCGGCCTTGCAGGCTGGGGCGCTGGGCTGCGGTATTTCTGGGTCTGGCCCGTCTATTTTTGCCCTCTCTCCTTCCGCTGATATTGCCGAAAACGTAAAATTAGCGATGGAAACGGTGTACGCCAACAGCGGCATTGACACCAAGGTTTACCTATCAAAAGTTCCAGAGCAGGGCGTGCGCCTGCTGGAGCAATCTACTTTAGCCCCCGCTTCGCGATGAAATATTACAGCACCAACGGCCAAGCGCCAGTCATTAGTTTTAAAGAGGCCGTTCTTAAAGGCCTACCCACCGACCAAGGTCTTTTCTTTCCACGGGAAATTCCAGCTTTACCAGTTGCCTTTTTTGAGGAACTGCCCACGCTCTCCCTGCCAGAAATTGCCTTTGCCGTTTTAAAGGATTTTGTAGCGCCAGATCTGTCTGAGGAAAAACTGAGGGAGATTTGCCAGGAAGTCTTTACGTTTCCAATTCCGTTGGTAGAAATAGAGAAGGGAATCTTTGCTTTAGAACTTTTTCATGGCCCCACCTGCGCCTTTAAAGACGTTGGAGCCCGGTTTATGTCCAGATGTCTACAGCAGTTTGCTGACCGTAGTAAGCCCGTTACTGTTCTGGTGGCTACCTCCGGGGATACCGGGAGCGCAGTAGCCAACGGTTTTCTGGGTCTGGACAACATTGATATCGTAGTTCTTTATCCTGAAAAAGGCGTGAGCTCTATTCAGGAAATGCAATTTACCACGCTGGGCCAAAACATTAGCGCGGTGGCCATTGAAGGAACCTTTGACGACTGCCAAAAACTAGTGAAAGAGGCATTCTCTGACCAAGATTTA
>JBBSSO010000463.1:0-2084 GCA_038241905.1 Cytophagales bacterium
ACCTGACTTCGCCTTTTTCTCTCACCATAGCGCTGCTATGTTGCGGTAATGGCACACCCCGAATGCTTTCGGGGAAACGCTTCGTCAGAACCTTTCGCTTCCTGTTTTCGCCGGCAAAATCAAAACTTAAACAAGCTCTAAAACAGAAAAATAAAGCTTCTCTAAAATTTAATTTTTACGTAATAATGCCCGTTCCATCCGCCGATTTTAAGAAGGCTCTGAAGCAGTTGACCGAAAAAGAGAAAGAAGCTTTGGTGCTGCGCTTGGTCCGGAAAGACGCCGAGGCGTATGACACGCTGGCATTTGAGTTGCTGGAAGATGTCACCCTAGAATCTTTAAAAGAGCGCAGCCAAGAAACTATTCATGACATCTTTTTTGCCGTTAGCGGACGGTCGTTGAGCAAGGCCTTGAGCCGAGGATTAAAGAAAGTTGCCCAAGAAATTACCCGCTACCAGCGCATTACCAAAGATCGGCAAGGCGAAGTTGACCTACATATTTACGCCCTCGCCCTTATTTTTGAAAATTTTACGGGCCAATTTGAGAGCCTATACAAAGGCTTTTACGTGGCCACCGCCCGGCTTACCCTGCGCACCATTATGCTCATCCGGAAGCACCTGCATGAGGACTTGCATCTGGAATACCAAGATTCTCTTAACACCTTTTTAACAGATTTGAATGGCCGCAGTAAACGCCGCCAGCTAACGTTTAACCTGCCGCTGCAATTTGAATTAGACTAGTTTTTATTTCTGTTTTCGGCCTCTTTTTGCAAAAACAGGCCGAAAACAGCTTTCTATAATGTGGTTTTTGTCTTCGGCTTTCGCAAATGTAAAATTCTGTAAAGCCTAACCACACCAAAAGGCTTGCGGAGCGTTTTTCTCTTTCTTTTTTGGCCTTACATCGCAATAAAATTTAAATGATTTTACGGTTAGTGGTTTTTTGGGTAAACCTGCATCGGGGGCTTTTCGTTGATACAAGTTGATTAACCAAAAATAGAACTATGTCAGCAAATGAAAAACAAAAGGTTTTAGAGGTTCTCAAAGAACTAAACGAGTTTGTGCATGATGGGCTGGAAGGCTATGAGCGCTCCGCCGAAGAAAGCAAAGACCAATTACGCAAAGATATTTACCGCAAGTTTTCGCAGCAGCGTCTGGCTTTCGCTAACGAACTGAATATGATTATTCAGAAAAACGGCGGCTCTCCAGAACGTGATAGCACCACCAAAGGCAAATTGTACCGCCAGTGGATGGACTTTAAAGCCGCCCTCACCGGCCACAGCGAAGAAGCCATTTTGGGTTCTTCTATTTACGGCGAAGAATGGGCCCAAAAAGCCTACCGCGATGCCTTGGAACACGGACTGCCGGCCGAAGTTCGCGGCACCGTTTTACGCCAGCGTGAAGCTTCTACGGAAGTATTAAATCGTTTAAACCAGCTCCGAGAAAATTCATCTAACCGCGGCGAATCGGCCTCCGGTAAAAATGATTCAGGTTCTAAAAAGGACATGTCGTTGAAAACCGCACTTTATACCGCTGGGGCTGCTGCCGCTGCTGCAGTAGTGTACGGCCTAATTACGAAAAAAATTCCTACAACTGGCATTGAGTCTGGCGTAAACAAAGCCAAAGATTTGCTTAGTAAAGTGAGTGGTTCTAAAGACCATTGTAAGTCTGGAAAATAAACTGTAATCGGCGGGTTAAGCCCGCCGATTATAGTTTTAGATTTGTTAGTTTACTAATGTTTAGCAGAATTCTCTCATCGCGGGAAGCAAGAATTTCTAAAACTTGCCTAGCTGTTTTAGGCGTCTTTTTCCAAAAACAGGCTCAAAACAGATTGGAATAACTCTATTGACTTTTGCTACTCGCGAGTTTTTATCTAAAATAATTGCAGGGTAAAAACAGACATAAAAAAGCGCTTGGTCTTTATAGACCAAGCGCTTTTTTTTTATGTTTAAGATCTTCTTAAAACTATCTATTACATGGGTGTGAGTTTAACGTTTTTCCAGAAACCCATAATGTTGTCATCTTCGCCAACCAGAATATCTACGCGGTTGCGGATGCGTTTGTGCATGGCATCGCGCACAACATAGATGC
>JBBSSO010000464.1:0-2083 GCA_038241905.1 Cytophagales bacterium
AAGCGGCTCAAGTGCTGCTGCAGGTAGAAGATTTCACCACCTTTTCTAAAGTAAAAGGCGATGTTAACCATTACCGCTGCACCATTACCCAGGCCGTTTGGCAAGAAAAAGAAAATGGCTTGGTGTTTACCATCAAAGCCAACCGATTTTTGCGCGGCATGGTCCGCTTGATTGTGGGCACGTTGTTAGACGTGGGCAAAGGAAAAATTACTGTAGCGCAGTTTCGGGCGGCAATTGAGCGCCAAGACCGTCGGCTGGCTAGCGGCGCGGCGCCTGCTCACGGCCTTTACCTGCACCGCGTAGAATATCCGGCCCAGTATTTTGAAACCCAAAACGTGCTCTTTGAAAAGGCCATCGCGCAAGCAAACCAAAACCAAGAATAGTTTCTGTTTCTGGCCTCCTTTTTGAAAAACAGGCTGAAAACACAAATGAGTGCTTACCCCGGCTGCCCGCGTTTTTAAGACTTTGTTTTATTGCGTACTTTTGCAGCTTGGCCCGGCGCTGTTTTAGGGCTGTTTTCTGAAAAACAGGCCTAAAACGCATAAACAAGTACCCGCCCGGGCCGGTTCTTCGTTTGCAAGAACAAAACAACTGTACAAAATTTTAAATGAGCGAAATAGGCGGACCAAACAAAGCCGGCAACGCATTTGACTGGGAGGTGCTCCGGAAGGTTTTCCGGTTTGTAACCCCCTACCGCCGCGTATTTTACCTGGTTATCTTTTTAACCGTCACCTCGGCGGTCTTGGCTACATTAAGGCCGTTCCTGATTCAGGAAATGGTGGACAAAGAAATTCTGCAATATGACTGGCAGGGCGTTAACCGCATGTTTATGTGGCTTCTGGTGCTGTTGGTGGCGCATACCGTGGTCTCTTATTTTCATACGTATTTTGCCGGTTGGCTGGGCCAATACGTGGTGCGTGACATTAGGGTAAAACTTTACGAACACATTCTCAAGCTTCGGCTCAAATTCTATGACCGCACGCCCATTGGCACCTTGGTAACCCGGAACGTAAGCGATGTAGAAACGCTGTCAGACGTTTTTTCTGAGGGACTGGCTGCCATGATTGGCGATGTGCTGCAGCTCATTTTCATTTTAATGTACATGTTCTGGATAGACTGGAAACTGACGCTGGTAAGCCTTTGTATGTTTCCGCTGCTCATTATTAGCACGTATATTTTCAAGGAAAAAATAAAATCATCGTTTCAAGAAGTGCGGGGCGCGGTCGCGCGATTGAATGCTTTTGTGCAAGAACATATTACGGGCATGATGGTGGTGCAAATCTTTAACAACGAGGCCCGCGAGCTCAAGAAATTCAAAGCCATTAACGATGATCATACCAGCGCCAACATTAAATCTGTGCTGTATTACTCGGTTTATTTTCCGGTAGCAGAGGTCATCGGCGCAGCCGGAACTGGTCTTTTGGTGTGGTACGGGGCCAAAGGCGTTATTCAAGACACGGTTACGCTGGGTTCTTTGATTGCTTTTATCATGTACATCGCTATGTTTTTTAGGCCTATCCGGCAAATTGCTGATAGATTTAACACCTTGCAGTTGGGCGTTGTAAGTTCTGAACGGATTATGAAATTGCTGGAAAGCCAAGAAATGATCACCGATTCTGGTACTTACAAACCCAAATCTATTGCGGGCGATGTAAAATTTGAGAACGTTTGGTTTGCGTATAACGATGAAGATTGGGTGCTGCGCGGCATTTCGTTTGAGGTAAAAGCTGGCCAAACCGTGGCCTTGGTGGGCGCTACTGGCGCTGGCAAAACATCGGTCATTAACTTGCTCAGCCGCTTTTATGAGATTAACAAAGGTACTATTCAGGTAGACGGCCGCGTTATTCAAGACTATGATTTAGACTTGCTGCGCCGGCAAATTGGCGTGGTGTTGCAAGACGTTTTCCTGTTCTCGGGCACCATCGCTGATAATATTAGCTTGGGCAACAAAGAAATTACCGAGGAGCAAATGTGGCACGCCGCTCGGTTGGTAGGCGCTGACCGGTTTATTGAGCGCTTACCCGGCGGCCTGCAATACAACGTAATGGAGCGCGGCGCCACGCTATCAGTGGGGCAGCGGCAG
>JBBSSO010000465.1:0-2080 GCA_038241905.1 Cytophagales bacterium
AAACGCAACGTCAATCCCTCTTTTGCTGTTTCTTATGCTACTTAATCGATTAAATTCGGGCGACGTTCCACAACTTTTGCAAAAGTAATTAAGCACTTTTGATGGACAGATTCTGCAACTTTTACTGATTATTTTTTTATGCTTGCCTCACCAAAAACCGAAGTTCAAATTGGCCACAACTAGTTTATAAACGGAGTTATTCCATACATAAGCCTGAAACAACAAATAAACGGAATGATGCTGCCGAATATAGTAGGCATTTTTCAAAAAATTTTGTTTCTCCCTCTTTCCCCAAAAATACTCCCAAAACGCAAATCCGCCACCTTCCCCCTGCAAATGCTGGAAAGAAATCGCACCTTTGCAGAAGTTTCTTTCCGAGGCTCGTACAACGAGATACGGCTTATTACCATCGGCAGCCGCCGGAACACGTGCACCATGAGATTTTGGGTTCGTTTTTAGGGTAGCCAAGGCTAAAAACACTTATTTGCTTTCTGCCTTTTGTTGACAGGCGTACATTTTCAATATTTTCGCTGCCTAACAAAGTGATTGTCAACCACCGTTAAATACCGGTTAAAGTCAAACTTTTTAGAAATGATTAATTGATGAATGATTTCAGCGGGTTCTGCTGGTGTAAAGGATTCTATTCGTAAATAAATAATTCCTTGAGGCGGTTTTAAACCTTTTTTAAAAACTAATTCGCCGTAATCTCTGTCGAAGGTTAAGATGAGGCGTTCTTCTTCTATGGCAATTGCAATTACCTCATGATCTTGGATACTCGGGTTGTCTTCGCCAATTGACAATACATTATAGCCATTTTCTCGTAAAGCTATGACTGAAGCTTTCGGAAAATTCTCATTCGCGAGGAGCCTCATTAATCAGTGGAAGTACTTTTGTACATTAAGCCGTCTCTGAGGCAATCCTGCACATAGGAGAAGATGGCTTTCATATGCTCCTTGCCTAATCTTGGATAGGTTTCAAGTATTTGTTGTTCTGACCAGCCTTGTGCTAAAAGACCAACCAGAAATTCTACAGATAGTCTGGTGCCTTTAATCGTGGGTTTTCCAACCAATACATTCTCATCTTCTATTATGTATTCTTGCCAATTCATACGTCAATATACAAACTATTTCAGTTTTATTGCCAAAAGACATTTTGCTGTATTTGCCGGAAATTTTATGAAATGCTTTAGGGACAAAGCGTTACGGCCGGATATACTTTTACCGCAATCAAATTAGAAATGAGCTTTCCTGTTTTCCGCCTCTTTTTCTAAAAACAGCCCCAAAACGCAAATCCACCACCTCCGTCTGTAAAAGCCAGAAAGAAATCGCACCTTTGTAGAAGTATTGGTGGGGGAACCGTAAAAGGGGAGGACTGCCGCCACCTTGGCCGCTGGCCGCAACCCTGCGCTTATGAGATTTGAAGACTACCACATCAACCCCGCCATCAAAAAAAGCCTGGAAAAACTGGGCTTTAAGAAACCCACCGATATCCAGTTCAAAGCTATTCCGCCCATCTTAAAAGGCGAAGACGTGCTGGGCATCGCGCAAACGGGCACGGGTAAAACGGCGGCCTTCGCTATTCCGGTGCTCCAGATTCTGCACGAACGCAAGCAATACGGTCGGGCCGATGGCATTAAATGCCTGGTGATGGTGCCTACCCGCGAGCTGGCCATCCAGATTACGGGCGTGTTTCAAGAACTGGGCAAGCACACGCGGGTAAATACGTTTTCGGTGTTTGGGGGCGTGGAGCAGGGGCCGCAAATTGCGCAGCTAGAAGCCGGCATTGACGTGCTGGTGGCAACGCCGGGCCGCATGTTTGACTTGGTGAGCCAAGGCCACATCCGGCTAGAACGCGTAGAAATCCTGATTTTAGACGAGGCCGACCACATGTTGGACCTGGGCTTTATCAAAGACATTAGGGACCTGATGCGGCACTTGCCCCGCAAACGGCAAACGCTTTTTTTCTCAGCCACCATCAACGAGCACATCAAGGATTTGGCGTATTCGCTAGTGACCAAACCCATTCGCATCCAGATTTCGCCCAAAGACCCGGTCTCTAAAAACGTGGACCACTCGGTGGC
>JBBSSO010000466.1:0-2039 GCA_038241905.1 Cytophagales bacterium
AACATCATGCGCATGCGTCCGTACGCCCAACGCCTGAACAGCATTTTGACCAACGTTTCTTCTGTACAGGGAGAAGAAGATACCAACGTTTATGCGCAAAAGCGCGATGTACAGCGGGTTTTGATTATTGCCATTACTTCTGACCGAGGCTTGTGCGGCGCTTTTAACAGCAACGTGCACAAAGCGGTTCAGCTTTTGATTCAGGAGCGCTACGCCCGCCTAGCCGAGAACGGTAAGGTAGACATCATGGCCATCGGGAAGAAAGGCCACGAGTTTTTTGGAAAACGTTCTTTTGACCTCGTCGGAGATTATACTAAAGTATTCAACAATCTGTCTTTTGATCTCGTTCGCGTTGCCGCAGAGCAGGCCATGGATGCCTTCAAGTCTGGTGTTTACGACCAAGTTGATTTGGTGTACAACGAGTTCAAGAACGTAGCGACGCAGTTTGTCCGGACGGAGCAATTTTTGCCAATCCAGGAAAAACCAGCCACCGAAGAACTAAACCAAAGCGAGTCTGACTATATCTTTGAGCCTTCTAAAGAAGAAATCATGGAGCAGTTGATTCCTAAATCATTGAAGATACAGGTGTACAAAGCGGTGTTGGAGTCTAACGCATCAGAACATGGGGCGCGTATGACCGCGATGGACAAGGCCACCGAAAATGCCGGTGATCTATTGAAACAATTGAAACTGACCTATAACCGCACCAGACAGGCCGCTATTACCACTGAAATTCTGGAGATTGTGGGCGGGGCAGAGGCGCTGGCTGCTAGTCGCTAAAACATAAAAATTTCTATTATTGCAGCGCCCATTGAAAGATGGGCGCTTTGCGTTTAAAGAAGTTTTAAAGAAATGTGGAACCTGCGCCAAATTTTACATATTACTGAAGGTTTCATTTGTTATAAAATAAGTAGGAGGTAAGCGTTATATTTACGTTTTAGGCCTGTTTTTTGAAAAACAGGCCGAAAACAACACTTTGGCATTAAAACGAGAGTCATGCGGAAAACAAATCTTACGCTCTGGGTACTGGTCATTTTGTGGTTGTCGGCGGCTGGTTCTGCTTCGGGGCAGCGCAAGAAGAATAAAATAGTTATGCCGCAGAAACCTACCTTGGTGGTAGGCATTGTGGTAGACCAGATGCGCTATGATTACCTGTACCGTTACTGGGACAAGTATTCTGATCAAGGTTTTAAGCGCCTGCTGCGCGAAGGTTTCAATTTCAGGAACAACCACTACAACTACATCCCCACCTACACCGGCCCAGGCCACGCGTCTATTTATACCGGCACCACGCCCGCTATGCACGGCATTGTAGGAAATGACTGGTTTAACCGTACCACGGGCCGTAGTATTTATTGCGCCGAAGACAAAAGCGTTACCTCAGTGGGCAGTACCTCCGCCGCTGGGCAAATGTCGCCGGTGAACATGATTGCCTCTACCATTACCGATGAACTGCGCCTGGCCAGCAACTTAAAAAGTAAAGTAATTGGGGTAAGCCTAAAAGACCGCGGTTCTATTTTGCCGGCGGGCCACGCGGCCAACGCCGCGTATTGGTTTGACGGCAGCAACGGCGCCATGATCACCAGCACCTATTACATGAGCCAGCTGCCAGCTTGGGTGCAGGCTTTCAACAACCGCAAGCTGCCAGATACTTACCTGAACCAACCCTGGAATACCCTTTTGCCCATCGGTCAATATACCGAGAGCGGGCCCGACGACCAATCTTTTGAAGGCGTTTTCAAAGGCGAGCAGAAACCCGTTTTTCCGCATAACATCCCCGCCCTGCGGGGTACTACGTTTGACATTCTTCGGGCCATACCGGCGGGCAATACCTATACTAAAGAGTTCGCCATCGAAGCCATCAAGGCAGAACAGTTGGGCAAAGGTGCTTATACAGATTTTCTGGCCCTTAGCTTTTCTACGCCAGATTATGTAGGCCATCAATATGGACCCAACGCCATTGAAGTACAAGACACCTACCTTCGGCTAGATAAAGATATAGCAGAATTATTGGCTTTTCTAGACGGGCACGTCGGCAA
>JBBSSO010000467.1:0-2038 GCA_038241905.1 Cytophagales bacterium
ACATAATTTAGGAAAAATCTTGAGGGGCTATTTTGTGCCAGTGCGCAATGGAGCTCGCAAAATCGTAGTTGAAAGGGAATCCCATCGCTAGTAATTTTTTAGGAACAATATTAGTGGGCGTTCCCGCTTTTTTGACGCGCACTGGGTGAATAGGATTCTTGTTGCCAGCCAAGGACTGCATGAGATAAGCTACAGGAAGTAAAACCGATGACGGCAAAGAAAGTATAGGAGCTTTGCTGTTAAAATGCACTTTTACTTTGCGCGTAATTTGGTCTATAGTCTCGGTGGGGGTTTCCACGTAATTGTAAACCAGCAACGGCTCTGGCCGCTCCATAGTAAATTGTACGCTATCTAAAAAACCATAAATGTAGGCGTATGATTTATGGATAGCCTTGGAGCCTGGGAAAGCGAAATACCCTCTTCTGATGGCCTTAATCATCCGCATAATATTGCCAGGGTCGCCGGGTCCGTAAATAACTCCGGGCCTTGAAATAACTAATTTCCGCTTTTGATCGGCTGCCAACCACTTCTGGTGAATCAGCTCAGCAGACAGTTTGGAACTGCCGTAGGCTGAGGCTGGCATCGGAGGCATTTCTTCATCTAAAGGAACAAGAGCGGGCCCGTAAACAGCAATACTACTGGTAAAATACAAATTATCGCAGGCCACGGCTTGGGCAAAAGCGCAAATATTTTCGGCGCCCTTTAAGTTGGTTTCAAAGTATTCAGCATCGCAGTGGCCGGGCTCACGGTGGACAGCAGCCAAATTAAAAATCCAACTCGGTTTTACTGTAATAACCTCTGGGTCAACTGGTAAGCGAACATCAGTGACAGAAGTGGTAATTCCGGGAGTGCCTTGTAAAACGGAAGGTAAAATATCAGCTATGTGAACGTTATCAAATTGCTTTGTTTCCAGCAGAAACTTGGCCAAATGAGTACCCACGAAACCTGCACCTCCAAAAATAATACAATCAGGCATTTAAATCAAAAAAGTTAGAAAGGCAGATACGCAGCAGAGCGTTCAAGTCTGAATACGTATTCAGATTGCAATATAAATACTTTAAAGGAATATAGATTCTTGAATTTACCTCTGAAGGATAAGCAAGCTCCTCATTACTTAATTTTATCTTAAGCTAGGCCCGATTTCATAAAAACCATTTACCAACCGCTGGTTAACACATCAGCAATATGCATGACTTTTATCGGCTTGTTTTCTTTTTTAATATAGGCATCTAGGTGCATGAGACAACTAGAATCAGTTGAAACAATATATTCAGCACCGGTTTGCAAGGCGTTTTCAACTTTTTGCTCAGCCATGGCTACCGAAATGGCATCAAACTTGGCGGCAAAGGTGCCACCAAACCCACAGCAAGTTTCAGTATCTCGCATCTCAATTAATTCTAATCCTTTTACCATGCCCAGTAATTTACGCGGCCCCTCCTTTATGCCGCACTCGCGCAAGGCGCTGCAGGCGTCATGATACGTGACTTTCGCGTTAAGTTGTGCGCGCGGAATAGAAGTTATTTGCAGCACATCCGTCAGGAACTCAGTCAATTCCAACACTTTTCGGTTGATGGATTTGTATTTTACAAAGCTGGACGAGGTCACAAAAATAGAAGCGTAAGCGTTCCGAATCATGCCCACGCAAGACGCTGAAGGGGCTACTATATAGTCGCTATCAGATGAAAAATCGTCTAAAAATTTATTGGCAACCTCTCGGCATTCTTTCTGAAAACCAGCGTTATAAGCGGGCTGTCCGCAGCAGGTTTGGTTACCATTGTATCTAACGGTGCAGCCCAAAGACTCCAACAGTTTTACCATGTTCCAAGCGGTCTGCGGAAACATTTGGTCTACAAAACAGGGAATAAATATATCTACAACCGGCTGGCGCATGCACTTTTTAAGAATGGAAGATTTGGGGAGCCAGGGCCAAAGCGCTTTGCAAGGCTTCCTGGTTTAGGGCCAAAGGTACGTGTTTCTCTTGAAAATAGGCCAGCATTTTCTCCGTTGGCATGTTGCCCACCAAATCTCCTTTGGCCAT
>JBBSSO010000468.1:0-2037 GCA_038241905.1 Cytophagales bacterium
ACCTTGCTAAATTGCCCGGCGTTAAACAGGTACATATCGGTGGTGAGGTACTGCCACTCATCGGTAAATTCAAATTTATCTAGGTAATTAAAGCCCAGGCGGGTTTCAATCTGGCCCTGCGCTTGGCCAGCAAATGGAATTAACAGAAAAAATAGAAGGAACCGGAAGAGTTTACTGCTTAATATCATGTAATGAGCGGGCATTTGATGAACGTAATTCCTTCTAACGCTGGAAAGTTGATTCACGTGTGGCTACCGGCAAAGGTCGTTCCTAAAACACGGAAAGGAAAGACTTTTAGGCAATTCAAATTTGCTACATGACAGGCTTTTAAAAACTTTACCTCCGCGGGTTAGCAGCTACTTTATAACCTTTGGTTAAAATATTTTTCCCTCCGTTGGATGGCTCCGTCCTTATCCCGAACTTTCGGCCTCGCATGAAAACCCAAACCTCCGCTCTTTCTCGCCTTCAACAGTTCTTGCACAATCCGCTCTTTTGGTTTTTAGCGGTGAGTGCTTTTACCGTTTTGTATTATTTCTTGGGCCACGAAGGGTTTTATTTCGGAGACGATTATTCTTACAGCCTTTATGCGCACCAACTTCTAGCTGGCACTTTTCAGTTAGACGGTTACGTTTTTTGCCACCGATTTATGGTATTTGCGCCAACCTCGCTTTTCTATTGGCTTTGGGGCATGAACATCTACACCACCACGCTTTGGCCTTTGCTTTGCACGCTGGGAGCTTACGCTTTGCTTTATTTTTCGCTCCGGAAAGATTACCCTTTGGCTACTTCTTGGGCCTTGGTGCTGTTGGGGCTGTTTTTCTTTCAGCTTCTCAGCGTCAATTACTTATACCCAGATAACATTCTGCTATTTTTTGTCTCGGCGTGCTTGTTTATCCTTTACCGTCTCAGAAATTCGCCCACCGCACGCGCCCAAGTGGCTTGGAGCTTGGTTTTTGTTATGTGCAACTTGCTGGCTTTTTTAACCAAAGAAACGGTGGTGTACACCCTTCCTTTTTACGGTTGTCTCCTGATCTACCAATTAATCCGGCGCGAAAACCTGTGGTTCTGGGGAACAAGTCTTTTAGTGGGGCCGCTTTTGCTGCTGACGTATTTTTACTTGTATTATTATTTCACCGGAAATGCGTTTCAACGGTTTCTAGACATCCAAAACGCTGGCTTCGCCGATACAACTACTACTTATCAGCAACAAGGATTTTTGGCGCACCTGCCGCGGCTAACGTATGGACCCATTCAGTTTTTTATAAGCGCTGGCTTAATAATTCCGTTGGCCTTTTCTGCGTTGTATTTCTTGGTGCCTAACAAACCCAAAATTTTTCATCTGCAGCAGCCGCTATCGTTTTGGGCTGTCGCGTCCTTGGCCATGTTGCTGCCCATTTGGTTTGGCTCCGTATCATTGGTCTATTACAAACCCATGGCCTTGTTGCCCCGCATGTTTTTTCCTCTGCTGCCCGCTTTCTGTGTTTTGGCAGGTTTGGCCTTAGAAAGCATTTGGGGCAAAAAATCAGTATTTGCTGCGTTGGCAGTGGTTTTTTTAATCTCCGGGTTTGTGGCAGGCGGACAAATGTGGGTCATCTACGGTCCGTTGTTCCTATTTTTTGGAGCTGCATTTTTGTGGCGCGGTTCAGTTCCGCATTGGGCAGGATTGCTGGCTGTAGCCCTAGTACTGAGCATAAGACCGGTTTATTTTATGGCAAAGCCGACGGTCTCTTATTATTTTGAACAAAAACAAATCGTAGACCAACATCTGTCCCACCCTACGGGCCAGCATGTCGTGTTAATGGACTCTTTATTGCTGCGGCGCTATCTTTTTTTCTACGGTTTTCAACCGCCTGCCAATTATACTTTTACAACCTATGCAGCGGCAGATTCTGCCTTGGCTGCAAAACCAGACACCGTGTTTCTACTCGTCAACAACGGCGTTTTAGAACACCCTGAATTAATGATCTCCCTCCGGGAGAAGGACATTCTAACTAATTTCCCGACGGCTCAACTGCTGGACCAAAAAGGCAAAGTAAA
>JBBSSO010000469.1:0-1997 GCA_038241905.1 Cytophagales bacterium
AAAAAGAAAGCAGGGCGGCTAAGTTAGACGTGTAGTTGTTGGGCGTGTATTGCAGCGGCTGGGCCGGATTAAACTCAAAATCAAACTTGGTATCTACAAAAGAAAGCACGTTGGTTTCATACCCCGTGCCATACGTGGGCCGGCTAGAAATAATTTGAGCGTTCCCTTCAAAATAGCCAATTTGGGGCATGGCCCTGAGCGTAATAAATATCTTACACCGGATCCGCTCTTCGTTCTGGTATAAATCATTGGTCCAGCGGGTGTTGTTCATGAGCTCGGCGATGGCGCTCTGCATTTCTTGAAAAACCTGCCGGTCGGTGGCCTGCACTTGGTCGCTGTTTATAATTACCTCGCAACGCAGTTCTTGCGCCAGCGTTACTAGGGGTAACAGCAAAAACAACCCAACTCCAACTATTAGTTTTTTTGCAAACATGCCCACTCGGTTTTAATTGATTCCAGAATATCCTGCGCCACTTCGTCCTTCGCCTTTAAGGCAAATTCTTCTATTCCATTTTTTGTTACGATGGTAATTTTGTTGGTATCGTGCTGAAAACCCGCACCCGCATCTCGCAAGGAATTAAGCACCACCATGTTCAAGTTTTTCTTAGTGAGTTTGGCCCGCGCATGTTCTAGTTCATGGTCTGTTTCCAGCGCAAAACCAACGGCAAATTGATCGCTGCGTTTCTGCTGGCCCAGGGTCGCTGCTATGTCAACGTTTTTAACCAGCTCAATAGTGAGCGTCGCTTGGTTTTTTTTTATTTTAGAAGCGGCCACGGTCGCGGGCTTGTAATCAGCCACAGCCGCCGCAAAAACCCAAATATCGGCGGCGCTGGCATGGGCTTGGCAGGCGGCAAACATGTCATCGGCGGTTATAACCGGCAGAATGGTTACCAACGCGTGCTCTAAGTGCAAGTTTGTGGGCCCGGCCACCAAAATTACCTGAGCGCCCTGCTCGGCAAAACAACGGGCCAAGGCAAACCCCATCTTGCCCGTAGAATGATTGCTAAGAAACCGAACGGGGTCCAGCGGCTCCTGCGTAGGACCGGCGGTAAGTAAAACCTTTTTGCCGCTAAACAAGGGTGGTGGGGGTAAAATACTTTTGTAAATGCTGTATTATTTCCTCGGGCTCCGCCATCCGCCCTTGGCCTACTAACCCGCTGGCTAATTCTCCGTATCCGGCTTCAATAACACGGTTTCCGTAAGACTGCAGCAGCCTGAAATTTTCTTGCACTGCCGGGTGCTGGTACATATCTAGGTCCATGGCGGGAGCCACAAACACCGGGCACCGGGCCGATAAGTAAGTAGCCGATAATAAATTATCGCAAAGGCCGTGGGCTAATTTGGCCGCCGTGTTGGCGCTGGCTGGGGCAATAACGAAAGCATCGGCCCAAAGGCCAAGCTCCACGTGGTTGTTCCAAAGGCCGGACGACTCATGTTTCAGAAAATCAGTCAGCACGGGCCGTTTAGAAAGCGTGGCCAACGTGACGGGGGTTATAAAAGCAGAAGCAGAAGTGGTCAGGATTACCTGCACTTCTGCTTCTGCTTTAACTAGTAGGCGCACCAAAAAGGCCGCTTTGTACGCGGCAATGCTGCCGCAAACCCCCAGTAATATTTTCTTATGCCGAAGCATGCCCCGTTCGGTTACAGCGCAGAAGAGGTCTGCTCTTCTTCTTCTCCGTGGCGGAAATACACTTTGCCTTCCACAAATTCCTCAATGGCCATGTTCGTCGGCTTGGGCATCCGCTCATAGTATTTAGAAATCTCAATCTGCTCCCGGTTTTCAAACACCTCTTCTAGGTTGTCTACGGTGGTGGCAAATTCAGCCAATTTAGAGTTCAGTTCTTCCTTAACTTTAACCGAAATCTGATTGGCCCTTTTAGAGATGATGGCAACGGACTCATATACGTTGCCAGTCTCAGAGGCTAGGTCAGAAACGTTGCGGGTAACGATGGATGCTGGTACTTGTGCCATATATGAAAAGTTTTTTACGTGGTTAA
>JBBSSO010000470.1:0-1974 GCA_038241905.1 Cytophagales bacterium
CCTATTTTTCCTCCTGAAACCAGCTGGCGTAGAGCACATAATTATCGGCGGTTTTGGCCATGCCGGCAATCTGCTCTTGGCTTAAGGCTTTTACTTTTTTGGCGGGCACGCCGGCGTAGATAAAACCGCTCTCGCAGATGGTATTTTCCAGCACCACCGCCCCGGCCGCCACAATGCAATGTTCTTGCACCACGGCATTATCCATCACAATTGAACCCATGCCAATGAGCACGTTATCCGCCACGGTGCAGCCGTGCACCAAGGCATTGTGCCCAATGCTCACGTTGCTGCCGATGGTGGTAGCGGCTTTTAGGTAGGTGCAATGAATAACCGCCCCGTCCTGAATATTGGTCTTATTCCCGATGCGGATGCGGTTCACATCTCCCCTGATAACGGCGTTAAACCAAACCGTACACTGGTCACCCAAAACTACATCGCCTACAATAGTGGCGTTGGGTGCAATAAAACAATCTTTGCCTATGCTAGGCGATATTCCTTTAACATGTAAGATTACGGGCATACTTAGTTTTCATAAAAAATTGAAGCTACAAGGCTGTTTTAGGCCTGTTTTTCTAAAATCAGGCCTAAAACAGAAAACGAACGGGCTCTACTTTTGTGTTTGAAATTGGACGCGCTAATCCCCAAAAGCGATGGTAAACGTTTTACAAAGTTTTCGTCAAAACAACTGGTCTAGGGTTTAGAAAGCATACGTTTCCAGGTGCCTTTGCGGAGGTTGTATTTAAGGGTACTGGGCAGGGCTTTCCACCAGTAACGGTTCATTTCTACGGCAAAACTGGGTTGCATGTAGCAGTTAATAGTGCAACCCTGGCAGGCAGGCAATTTCCCTTCTAAGGCAATCAACTTTTTAACTTCTTCAGATTTGTATAAGGCATAGAGATTGCCTGTAATCGGGAAACTTTGCGCGCCCAAGTGGTAGCAGGGCAACACCAATTCGTTTTCTGGCGAGATTACCAGCGTGGTGCTGGCAGCTTTGCAAATGGGTTTGTCAATTTGGTTGCCGCCGTCTTTGCGCAGCTGCACAAATGCCTCGTTCAAATACACCCATTTTTGCTTGCTGAATTTCACCAAGTAATCTAACTCATCTTCGGTTAATTGCTGGCCGGTTTCTACTTGGTTGTATTCAAAAGCGGGGTTCAGGAGCAGCATGAGCTTATTGGGCAGGCAAATCTCTTGGTACACGCGTTCCATCTGGTCCAGATTTTCCTGAAAAACGGTAAAGAGAATATCGGGCCGCTCGCCCAGACTTTTGGCAATTTTAATAGACTCCAGCACGGCATCAAAACAGGCCACGCCCCGGCCGGTATCATGCGCCGTTTTATCCGCCGAGTCAAGGGAGAAATGTAGCATGTCTACTTTGCCCTTTAGGCGCTCAGCCCATTTGGGGTACAGCAGGCCGTTGGTGGTAAGCGTGGTCAGAAAACCCATAGACTGCGCCAAGCCCAGAAATTGGTCAATCTGCCGATGCAGCAGCGGCTCGCCACCGGTAAAATCTACTACGTTTACACCCAGCCGACGCAAATCCGTCAGGTTTTGGCGCACATCTTCCAACTGAATATAAGGTGATGGCTTCTCCCAAATATCGCAAAACGAGCACTTCGCGTTGCAGCGATACGTGACGTAATAATTACACAGCACAGGATGATGAATTAAGCGCATACTGGTTTTTTAGCGATTGCCTTGGCCCTGCAAGATACTCAATCCATCTGGAAGTTACGGTGCAGAAGCTCAAGCACGCCGTCTTCTAAAGTATACTTCTTTTAACATTTACCAGAAATTTCGCCGCCTTCGGCTGATGGTTAAGAAGCCTGTTTTAGAGCTTGTTTAAGTTTTGATTTTGCCGGCGAAAACAGGAAGCGAAAGGTTCTGACGAAGCGTTTTTTGAGCAACATAGCAGCGCTATGGTGAGAGAAAAAGGCGAAGGCAGGTTCTTTTGATGCCTGTTTGTAGCGCAAA
>JBBSSO010000471.1:0-1972 GCA_038241905.1 Cytophagales bacterium
GGGTTTAAGTGCGTTACCACCGGCAGACGGCCAATAAGTTCCGGAATTAGTCCGAAGGATTTTAGGTCTTGCGAGGTGATGTAGCGCAGGTAATTATCGGTTTCAAAATTATCTTCTAAAGAAGATTTGGCAAAGCCGATGGGTTTAGCGTTCAGCCTATTTTTGATAAACCGATCAATGCCCACAAACGCGCCGCCGCATACAAACAGAATATTTTCTGTGTTAACGGCAATCATTTTCTGCTCTGGGTGCTTACGCCCGCCCTGTGGTGGAACGTTAACGGAAGTGCCTTCCAGCAATTTAAGCAAGGCCTGCTGTACGCCCTCGCCGCTCACATCGCGGGTAATAGAAGGGTTGTCGCTCTTGCGCGCAATTTTGTCAATCTCATCAATGTACACAATTCCGCGCTCGGCGGCTTCAACGTTGTAGTCGGCGGCTTGTAGCAAACGGGTTAAAATGCTTTCTACGTCTTCGCCCACGTAACCGGCCTCGGTTAAAACGGTGGCATCGGCAATACAGAACGGTACTTGTAAAATACCGGCCAGCATGCGGGCCAGAAAAGTCTTACCAGTTCCGGTTTCGCCAACCATAATGATGTTTGATTTTTCAATCACCACGTCATCCGGTTTGGGCATTTGCATTAGGCGTTTGTAGTGGTTGTACACTGCCACAGACATTACTTTCTTGGCTTCGTTCTGACCTACCACAAACTGGTCTAGGTATTCCTTCATTTCCCGCGGCTTAATCAGGTTGAATTTAGGCGCGCGGTTGGTGGCCCGTAAACGGTTTTCCTCGTTCAGTATTTGCTGGGCCTGCCCGATGCATCGTTCGCAGATATGAGCGTTAATGCCCGATATCATCACCGATACTTCTTTCTTATTCTTGCCGCAAAAGGAGCACGTAATCTCTGCCATATTCCGAAATGAGTCGTTTTGATGTTGCCCGAAGCCGAGCTAATACGCCAAAGTTACAAAATTGGTTAGGTAGTTCACTTAAATTTTATTTTAACTGTGATGGTTTAGAGCGCAAAAGGATTGTTAAAGAGCGTTTTATGCAATATTTGCTATTTTCTATCTACTTGAAAAGGAAGCAACTGCACGGCCGCAAACCCTTTTATAGAATTGTTTAAAATAAGAAAAGTCTGCCTTTGAGGGCAGACTTTTCTTATTTACAAAAGCTGTTTTAGGCCTGTTTTTCCAAAAACAGGCCTAAAACAGAATCTACTTAAGATTTGGTACGAGTCAAGACTTCGTCAATAAGACCGTATTCTTTAGCTTCTCTGGCAATCATCCAGTAATCGCGGTCAGAGTCTTTGTCAACATCCTCAATAGGTTTGCCGCTGTGGCTGGATATGATTTCGTAGAGTTCAGTTTTTAGCTTTAAAATCTCACGGGCCGTGATGGCAATGTCAGAAGCCTGGCCTTGCGTGCCGCCCATGGGCTGGTGAATCATAACGCGCGAATGGGGCAGGGCAGAGCGCTTGTCTTTGGCGCCGCCGCAAAGCAGAACTGCGCCCATAGAAGCGGCCAAACCAGTACAAATTGTGGCTACATCTGGCTGCACGTACTGCATGGTATCATAAATGCCCAAACCGGCATACACGGAGCCGCCGGGGCTGTTGATGTACAGTAGAATGTCTTTTTTAGAATCTACGCTTTCCAAAAACAGCAACTGGGCCGTAATAATATTGGCAATATAATCATCTACCTGCGTGCCCAAGAAAATAATTCGGTCTACCATCAGCCGAGAAAAAACATCAATCTCGCGGAAGTTGGTAGGTCTTTCTTCAATAACGGACCGCGTCATGCTAGTGGGTTGCATGTTGGTGGTGCTCTGAATGTGCGTGAGGTATTGGTCAACTCCTAAGCCGCTCAGGCCTTGGTTGTGCACGGCAAATTTTCTGAATTCGTCTTTGTTGTACATGATGGTTCTATTTAGTTGCCTTAACTTAAAAAGAAGGGCGTAGGTTACA
>JBBSSO010000472.1:0-1954 GCA_038241905.1 Cytophagales bacterium
CGCGGGTAAATCTTCTTTGGTTGATGAGTTGGTGCGCCGTTTTTTAGCCGATTTTCCAGACAAAACCATCGCCATAATTTCTGTTGACCCTAGTAAACGCAAAACTGGCGGCGCCCTTTTAGGCGATAGAATCCGGATGAACGCCATCAGCAATCCGCGGGTTTATATGCGGTCTTTGGCCACCCGGCAGAGCAATTTGGCCCTCAGCAAATACGTGCAAGACGCGGTAGATGTAGTAAAAGCCGCCCATTTTGACTTGATTATTCTGGAAACTTCTGGCATTGGCCAATCCGATACCGAAATTATTGAGCACTCAGACACCAGCCTCTACGTGATGACGCCTGAATACGGCGCGGCCACCCAGTTGGAGAAAATTGACATGCTGGATTTCGCAGATATCATCGCCCTAAATAAATTTGACAAGCGGGGCGCCCTAGATGCGCTGCGCGATGTAAAGAAACAATACAAACGCAACCACCAACTCTGGGACATCGCTGATGAGGACATTCCGGTATTTGGTACCATCGCGTCTCAGTTTAATGACCCGGGCATGAACCGGTTGTACCGCGCCGTAATTGCTATGATATCGGAGAAAACTGGGCTGGCTTTTCCATCAACTTTGACTACATCTGCCCAGGCGTCTGAGAAAGTGTACATTATTCCGCCAAACCGTACCCGATACCTTTCAGAAATTGCCGAAAACAACCGCGCCTATGATAAATGGGTGGACGCGCAGGCCACCGTTGCGCAAAAAATGTACGGCATTAATCAAACGTTAGAAGCCGTAGAAAACCTGGAGCTAGCCGATAAAGACTTGCTAGTAAAAGGGTTGCACCACGTTTATGAAGAAATCGCGCTGCAGCTAGACGGCCAAAATAAAAAGTTGTTAGAGCAATGGCCCGAGAAACGCCAGAGCTATAAAAACGAGTTTTACGAGTTTAAAGTCCGCGACAAAGTTCTTAAAATCAAAACCCACACAACCAGTTTATCGCAGGTAGAAATTCCCAAGATTGCCACGCCGCGTTACCAAGCCTGGGGCGATTTACTGAAATGGAACCTGCAAGAAAACGTGCCCGGTGAGTTTCCTTACACGGCGGGCGTCTTTCCTTTTAAGCGCGAAGGCGAAGACCCAACCCGCATGTTTGCCGGCGAGGGTGGCCCAGAAAGAACCAATCGCCGCTTCCATTACGTGAGCAAAGGACTACCGGCCAAGCGGCTTTCTACAGCTTTTGATTCCGTGACTTTATACGGCCAAGACCCTGATGTTCGGCCCGATATTTATGGTAAAATTGGCAACTCGGGCGTCAGCATCGCTTGCTTAGACGATGCCAAAAAGTTATATTCTGGCTTTAACCTGGCCGACCCGATGACCTCGGTTTCCATGACGATTAACGGACCAGCGGCCATCTTATCGGCTTTTTTTATGAACGCCGCCATTGACCAGCAGTGCGAATTGTACATTAAACAAAACGGATTAGAAGAAGAAATAAACCATCAGATTAAGGCTATTTTTCAAAAAACAGGTCAGAAACGCCCTGAATACCAAGGTACGCTGCCCGATGGAAACGACGGTTTGGGACTTATGCTTTTGGGTGTGACGGGAGACCAGGTGCTAGCTGCGGAAGTGTACGCGCAAATAAAGGAACGGACGCTAGCCTCTGTGCGCGGCACTGTTCAGGCCGATATTCTAAAAGAAGACCAAGCGCAGAACACCTGTATTTTCAGCACTGAGTTTGCCCTTAGGCTGATGGGCGATGTGCAACAATATTTCATTGACCACCAAATTCGCAACTTTTATTCGGTTTCTATTTCTGGTTACCACATCGCCGAAGCTGGCGCTAACCCGCTTACTCAACTGGCTTTCACACTCTCCAACGGGTTTACCTTTGTGGAATATTATGTGAGCCGGGGGATGGATATTAACGCATTTGCGCCTAATCTGAGCTTCTTTTTC
>JBBSSO010000473.1:0-1925 GCA_038241905.1 Cytophagales bacterium
GCCATAAATGGCTTGCATGGCTTTGATACGGAGAATTCTGCGGTTGAGCATGTGCGTACGGAAAGAACGTGGTGAACGTAAAAAAAGCGGTAGATGTTGGCGGCCAGCCGATGGTAATTTCTCTCTTTCCGGCCTCCTGCCTCATCTAACCGCAAAGGTCCACACTTGCTGGGCAAGATGCAAACGCTGGCCCCGGATTTTATTTGTCTTTCTCCCTCCGGGCGATGGAATTTTACCAAGCGCGTTTTAGGCCTGTTTTTTGAAAAACAGGCCTAAAACAGCAAGTTTTCCATCGGCTGAAAGCCAAAAATGCAGCTCAATAAAAGTTTATCCTCGCGCCACGCCGTCTGGTCCAAAACCCAGCCAACTGGCCGACGGGTTGCTGAACAGGCGCCAGAAAAGTTGGGTGTTGGGTAAAATGCCGTGGTCTGGTTTAATCTCTAGCTGCCGTTTGCCGTCTAAAAAAAGTTGCAAAGAACCGTCTGGCGCCGCAGATACTTGCCACACGTTAAGGCCGTTAGGCTGGCTGCGCACCAAATCATGCAGTTTGCGGTCGCGGAGGGTGTTGCCGGGCAGTTGCAGGTCAAAACCCACATCGGCAAATGAGGAACTGTCGCGCGCAATGCCCGCATCTTGGTAGTCAATGGTCACTTGATCCGCCTCTTTCAGTTGCCAGAAACAGGCTACTTCTAAGGTCCAGGCGCCCACGTCCAGAATTAACCCGTAAGCGTTGGTAATGCGCGCCGTGCCGAAGTGGAAGAACTGAACCTTGTCTAGCCGGGTAGCTTTGGTGAGCGGCAGCCCCAGCAGGTTTTTAAGTTCCGGAAAGTTATTTTCTGACATGGCACAAGAAGAAAGAGAAAAGTCAAAGATAGGCACAAAAAGGTTGCCAGAGCCTGTTTTCGGCCTGTTTCCTGAAAAACAGCCCGAAAACAGTCAAGCCCAAAACGGCAATATTCTGCGCGCGAAGTCCGTTGATTGGGTAGACGCTGCCGTTCTTGGCGCTTTACTTTAGCAGAAGAAAATTTACAAGCCAAGGCGTTTTTAAGAACAATGCCATCAGCCTAAAAAAGGATTTATATACCAAGAGAATGTTTGCGGTGCCCGCGATAAAAACGATTTTTAGCAGTCTTTTTCTTCGCACCCGGAAACCTGCTTCCCGGAACCCTATCTTTGCCTTTCAATTTAAACAAGCTCTTAGAACACAAGAATCCCCAGTAATATGCTCAGAAACAAAATACTTTTACTATTTCTTATTGCGATGATAAGTGGGTTGCCCGCGGCGGCGCAGCGCTATAAAACGGCCGCTGGCGTCCGGATTGGCTCTGAGGATTTTGGGTTAACGGTGCAGCAGAAAATCTTGGAGAAAACCACCGTAGAGGGTTTATTGCTTTTTGGGCCGCGCCAAGTAACCGCCACCGTGCTGGGCGAGCGCCATTTCCCGATGTTGGGCCAGCGCCTAAATTATTACGTGGGCGGCGGGGTGCACGGCGGCCACCTTAAAGATTACGGCACTATTTACGGCCTTGACGCTATCGGGGGCATTGAATACAAAATCAACGGTTTGCCCATTCTCATTTCGGGCGATATAAAACCGGCTTTTCATTTGAAGCATGAGAATTGGTTTAATTTCGGGGGCGGGTTTTCGTTGCGCTACGTTATTATTCGGGAAAAGCCGCCCACGCCCGGCCAAATTATCCGAGGCATTTTCAAGAAGAAATAGCAAAAATAACGTCCTGCTGTTTTAGGCCTGTTTTTCAGAAAACAGGCCTAAAACACCTTTATTTTCCAGCGCAGCCCACTTTTATGCTTGAGGTATGTTACCAGATTTAACGTCAGAACTAGCGTTCCAGACATCGCGCAGCAGCGGACCAGGTGGCCAGAACGTGAACAAGGTAGAAAGCCGGGTAGAAGTGTGGTTTTCC
>JBBSSO010000474.1:0-1920 GCA_038241905.1 Cytophagales bacterium
CTTAACCCCATTGGGTACAGAAACACCAAGCACCAGTTGTAAAGCTGGTGCTTTTTTTCTGTGTTTCAGGTCCTGCACTAGCGCTAATTACAAACTTGCTAGCACATGTTTCCTTAATTTTGCATTGTTGCCAACTTTATTATTTATGCGCAAGCAGGAACGCTACCTACATTTAATCTCCTACTTTACCCAAAATTTTCCGGAGCCCGAGACAGAGCTGGCGTACCGCACGCCGTATGAATTGCTGGTGGCCGTAGTCCTCAGCGCGCAGTGCACCGATAAGCGCATAAACTTGGTAACACCCGCGCTATTTGAGGCTTATCCTACTCCTAATGAACTGGCTTCGGCTGCCGCCGATGAAATTTTACCTTACATTAAAAGCGTTTCCTACCCCAACAACAAAGCCAAGCACTTAGCCGGATTGGGCAAGATGTTAGTAGACCGTTTCTCTGGCGAAGTACCCGCTTCCGTAGAAGAATTGCAGCAACTGCCCGGCGTAGGCCGTAAAACCGCCAACGTAATTGCCTCCGTTATCTTCAACATGCCAACCATGGCGGTAGACACGCACGTGTTTCGGGTTTCAAAGCGCCTTGGTTTGGTAAACGTAAAAGCCCGCACCCCGCTAGAAGTTGAAATGGAACTGATGAAGCACACGCCGCTAGAGCTGGTGCCCAAGGCCCACCACTGGCTTATCTTGCACGGCCGCTACATTTGCCTAGCCCGCACTCCCCAATGCGAACGCTGCCCGCTCACCCACTTTTGCCGCTACTATCAGAAAAACTGGCCTAACAAACCAGATGATCCAGAGAACAAACTCTAAGACGTTTTAGGCGTGTTTTTTAAAAAAGAGGCCTAAAACAGCTTTGCAAATCGTGGCTCAAGTTTCCCGTACTACTCGTTAGGTGAAAAAAACACTTTTACATGCGATGAGGGCTAAAGCAAAAATAATTTCTACAGGTTTTTAGCAGAGAAAACGGCTCACCGTTTGCCTTTAACCACTTCTTCAAATATCCTTTCCAACACCGGCACCATCTGCAAGCGGTCAAACTGCTCTTGGGCCACACGCGCGGCATTTTTTCGCATCGCCGCTAGGCTAACGTTTTTTTCTAACCGCTGCACCAAAGAATCTGCCAGCGCTTTTGCGTTTCCGGCCGGAATGTACCGACCGCAGTTGTTCACTTCTACCAATTCCTTCGTCCAGCCGGGGTTGGTGACAATTACGGGCGTACCTACGGCTAAGCTGTCAAATAACTTACCCGGCGAGTTGGCTTGCAACACGGGCAAATCAATAAAAGAAACTACGGAAACCGCCGCTATGGCAAACAATGCCGCTACTTTGTGCCGAGGTTGAGGCGGCAATAAAAGAATATTGGCCTGGCTCTGGGCTGCCGCCTGCAACAACGGTTCATCATAACCCATACCCGCAAATACAAAATGAATGGTTGGGTGGTCTTTCAGCCGCCGAGCTGCTTCTAACAGCAAAGGCATATCGTTGGCCCGGCCAAAAGTACCCGCATACAACACCACCTGTTTGCCCGCCAAACCCAACTCTTGCGCCAAAGTGACCTTCTCTATCGCAGAAAAGTGAGTTTCCGGAATTTCGGTGCCGTTGACCAAAGTGGTTATTTTGTGCGATGGAATACCCAGTTTCTGAATATACGCTTCCATATCCGAGGACAGCGGAATAACGTGGGCCGCTTGGCGATACAAAGATTTCTCTAGCGCGCAAAGCTGCCGCTGCAACGGCTTAAAAGGCAAAGCACCCATCTGAATAGGAAACTCCGGCCACAAATCTTGCACCTCAAACACCCACGGCACGCCGTGGTAATTGGCAGATTTGGCCGCTGCCCAAGCCGCAGTCAAAGGCGTAGAAACGCCCCAAATCACATCGGGCTTTTTGATTTTCCGACCTTGGTAAAG
>JBBSSO010000475.1:0-1901 GCA_038241905.1 Cytophagales bacterium
GAAGAAAACCGTTGGCGCCCATCTATTGATGTATTGTTTAGGTCAGCGGCGGCAGCCTATAGCACCCGCTGCATTGGTGTGGTATTAACCGGCCTTTTAGACGATGGCACCACGGGCATGCTAGCGATTAAAAGAAGCGGTGGCACTTGCATAGTGCAAGACCCCAACGAAGCCGAATATCCCGAAATGCCTTTGTCTGTGCTCAATAACATGGAGGTTAATTATTGTATTTCGCTGGCTAACATGGGCGCGGTCATTACCGGCATCACAGAAACAAATCCTGAAGAAACGCCCGCTCCAGAAGACGTTATCATAGAATCCCAAATTGCTGAACGCGTGGTAGTGGACTATGATAATGTAAAGCAGCTCGGCGATAAAAGCATTTACGCTTGCCCCGATTGCGGGGGCGGCCTCTGGAAAATGGATGAAGGTGGTAAAAGTAAACAAGACCGCTATCGCTGCCACATCGGGCATTCTTATTCAGAGAAGGATTTGGTTATCAAACAATATGAGGTTTTTGAATCTACGCTCTGGACTGCCCTGCGCATCATGGAAGAGCGCCGCACCCTTTACCGGAAAATGGAAACCGACCACGCCGCCCGCGGCTTGGTATCAATGGCCACTGATTACAAAGATAAAGCCGCCGCAATTCAGATTCACGTAGATAAAATGAAAGAGGTGCTCTTTGCCTCACAGAAAGCTATATAGTTCTGTAAGTCAAGCAACTGTTTAAAAAGTGAACTCCTGATTGACGAGACAATACGTTCTGTTTTAGGCCTGTTTTTGGAAAAGCAGGCCTAAAACAGAACGTAATCTTTCGTCCTAGTTTATTGATCATTAGGAGATACAAAAACTTCATTTCAGAAAAAGTTTTAGTTTGATTCTGTCAAGATATTGTAGGCCAGCCTCTTATTAGTTGATTTGTCAATTAAATATTTAACTCAGCTTCAAGCCCTTCCACCATTAAGCGGGCAGTAGATGGGTTGGTGGCTAGCGCAACGTTGTGTAAATCGCAGAGGCGCATGAGCATTTGCACATCTGGTTCATGGGGATGTTTGCCCAGCGGATCACGGAAAAAAATAACCGCATCAATCTTTCCCTCGGCCACTAAGCTTGCAATCTGGGCGTCTCCCCCTTTAGGACCCGACAAAAGTTTCTTCACTTTAAAACCGGCTTTTTCGGCGTATAAACCTGTGGTTCCGGTTGCTACCAGTTTAGACTTGCCGAAGAGATTAATATGGTCTTTCAAAAAAGCCACCATTTCAGCTTTTTTACCGTCATGCGCAATTATTGCTATTCGTAACATAGGTTGGTTAATATTCCCCAAATCGTGCTATCTCTGGGTGAAGTTTTAGCATTATTTAAAAATCCAATTTACGGCATTTTGCCATTGGTACCGGTATAAAAACAAGAAAGGGGCTAAAAGCCCCTTTCAAATCCTAACATAAATTTCTCTAGATATTAAAGCTGCTGCAAAAGCGCATCCATTCTTTTTGCATCAGCAGTTCTGCCCAAGCTGTTGTAAACTCTGTTTAAAGATTGTATCGTGGTGCGGTCTTGGGGCTGCGCTTTCAACGCTGCTTCAAAATACGGAAGTGCTTGAGAGAATAACTTTTTAGCTTCCGTTTCCTGAGCTTTACCTATTTTGTTGTATTCGGCGAGCTTCATTTTTTCGGTTTTCTTAAGGATGTTTACGCCTTTGTTGAAATAGTAAACGCCCATGTTGTATTGAGCATCAAAGCTACTAGGCTCCAATTCAATGGCTTTGGTATAATCAGCGATAGCCTCGTCCTGCTTTTTTAAGCGCTCATACATGTTGCCTCTTACAGAGTACAAGTTAGCGTTGGTAGGATCTGCTTTTAGCGCCGCGTTTAACTTAACCATAATCTCGTCTTCTTTGC
>JBBSSO010000476.1:0-1900 GCA_038241905.1 Cytophagales bacterium
TCTTTGTAGGTCAGGCATTCTTGCAGCTCGCTCACGGGCACAATGTGCTCCACGCCGTTGGCCAGCGCCGTAACCATGCTAGAAGTAGCGCGCAGCACATCTACGGCCACGGCAATTTTACCTTCTAAAGCATACAACGGCAACAAATACGGACTAAAACAGACGTTAAGAGAAGGCATTGAAAGAAAATTCTGAGGTATATTATCTGAGATTTTAGCGGTAATAAAGTTTCTCAGAGAAAGGAAATTGATTTAAGAAAAATTTCTGTTTTAGGCCTGTTTTTCAAAAAACAGGCCTAAAACAGCCGAGGATTGTAAGTCGAAATAAAAAGTCTGCTTCGTATTCCATCCCCAGAAACGGAAATTTATGGCGCTGGTTTATAAAAAGGCGGTTTCACTACCTGGGCTTTTAGCTGGCGGTTACGGACTTGGATAAATATTTCAGAGCCGGGCGCTGCAGATTCCGTTTGGAGGTAGCCCAACCCAATGCCTTTGCCAATGCTGGGGCCCAGCGTGCCGGACGTAACCTCGCCAATTTGCTCGCCCTGCGCGTTTACGATGGCGTAATGGCTGCGCGGAATGCCCGGCTCCAACATCTCAAACCCAATCAATTTGCGAGCCACGCCTTTTTCTTTTTCGGCTTTTAGGTTTTGGGCGTTGGTAAAATCTTTGGTGAATTTGGTTACCCACCCCAAACCGGCTTCTAGCGGCGAAGTGGCATCCGTAATATCATTGCCGTACAGGCAAAAGCCCATTTCCAACCGTAGCGTATCTCTGGCGCCCAAACCGATGGGCTTAATTCCGAAAGGCTGGCCGGCAACCATAATCTGGTCAAAAACCTCTAGCGCGTGCTGGTTGGGCACGTAAATTTCAAATCCGCCCGAGCCTGTATAGCCCGTGGCGGAAACGATAACGTTGGGCACGCCCGCAAACGAGCCTTGCGCAAACGTATAATAAGGCATGTTAGCCAAATCTACCGAGGTGAGCGACTGCAACGCTTGCGCAGCTTTGGGGCCTTGCACCGCAAAAAGAGCCGTTTGGTCAGAAATATCCTGCATCTCGGCGCCGTTTGTGTTGAATTGGCTTATCCATTCCCAATCCTTCTCAATATTAGAGGCGTTTACCACCAATAAATATTCTTCCGGCGCCAGACAATACACCAACAAATCATCTACAATGCCGCCGTCTTGGTTGGGCAGATATGCATATTGTATTTTGCCCGGCGTAAGTTTGACGACATCATTGGAGGTAACACGCTGAAGCAAATCTAAGGCTTGCGGCCCAGAAACCAGAAACTCGCCCATGTGCGACACGTCAAAAATCCCAACGGCGTTCCGGACGGCGTGGTGTTCGTCCAAGTCAGAGGAATACCGAACGGGCATATTAAATCCGGCGAAAGGCACCATTTTGGCACCCAGCGCGACGTGCACATCATTTAGAGCAACTTTCTTTAATTCCATCGGGGCTAGATAAGGATGACACATTAATATACAGACAAACAAAAGTAAGAAATTAGCGCGGCTTTGCCGAAGGCCTTCCGCAGGAAATTAGTGTCTTAGATTACTTCCCCTAAAGTGAAACAGTCCAGCTATAACTGGCCCGTGACCAATAAATAACTATTCCTTCCGAAGCCGACCAACCTACCATTTCAAAAACTACGCAATCTCGCCCTGCTAACTGGCGAATAAGGCTATCAAGTTTTTTGCGAAATAAATCGGTAGACTTCCTTAACTTTAGGGTTTACACGGCTTTCCAGACTCCTTTATCGCGTAACCTGCATGAATCTTTCAACCAAGCTTTTCGCTGGCTTTGTGCTCATCTCTTTTATTTTCTCAGCGGTGGCCATCGTTAACTTCCGTTTGTCAGAAGACGTGTTTGCTAACTCAGACTTTGTGGCGGAA
>JBBSSO010000477.1:0-1897 GCA_038241905.1 Cytophagales bacterium
CCCTGCCCTACTTCTCCTCCAATTGTACCTCTAATTCCAGAAATCGACTTAATCAGTGCCACGCTTCGCTATTTTTAAAACACACAAAAGTAGTAAAATCAGGCTAATTTTCAGCAACAAAGAAATTAGCCTGTCCTTAAGTCGTACGTACCGGAAATAATTTTGAATGGAAGCCGCTAAAACCCAGTTCTTTTCAGTGTATTTACGTTCATGCTTTTTTCCAACTCCTGGAAGCTGTCGCATTGAATCCTAAACAATCTCTTTATCTTTACCCGATGGAAGATTTCAAGGGCCTGTCTCCTGCTCGCCAAGCGCAACTAGCTGCCTTTAATCGGCTGCTAGATATTTTAGACGAATTGCGCGAAAAATGCCCTTGGGACCGGAAACAAACCATGGAGAGTTTACGGCACCTCACCATTGAAGAAACCTATGAACTTTCTGACGCTATTCTAAAAGGAAACTTGCCCGAAATTAAAAAAGAGCTAGGCGATGTAATGCTTCACCTTACATTTTACGCTAAGATTGCTTCTGAAAAAGGAGCCTTTGACTTGGCAGACGTTTTAAACGCGCAGTGCGATAAACTTATTTACCGCCACCCTCACATTTACGCAGACACCAAAGCAGATACCGAAGAAGAGGTTAAGAAAAACTGGGAAAGCCTAAAATTAAAAGAAGGCAATAAATCTGTTTTATCGGGCGTTCCTTCTTCACTTCCCTCCTTGGTGAAAGCCATGCGCATACAAGAAAAGGCCCGCGGAGTTGGATTTGACTGGGAAAACCAGGCGCAGGTATGGGAGAAAGTAGAAGAAGAACTAGCAGAATTTAAGGCAGAATTTGATAAACCCAACCTCACAGACCAAGACAAAACCTTGGCTACCCAAGAGTTAGGCGATGTATTTTACTCCCTCATCAATTTTGCTCGTTTTCTAGAACTTAACCCCGAAGAAGCCCTGGAAAGAACCAACCTTAAATTTATTACCCGTTTTCAGTACCTAGAGGAGAAAGCCCGGCAAGACGGCAAAGAATTACCAAACATGACGCTTTCTGAAATGGAAGTCTACTGGAACGAAGCCAAAACAAAAGCCTAAGGTTGTCTGCCCTTTTAAAATATAAATCATTTAATATAAAATTTAAGCTTTCTAATGAATTATTGCTTGCCATTTGATAATTTGCGTTTAAATCCATAGGCTTGTACTTGGGTTTAACTGAAACTTGCCTACAAGTGTGAGGAGAAGCAGCTAGACAGATTTTTTTAGAGGCAACCCAGTTTATTTTCACAACAAATTTCTTTTTACAACAAACACAGTAACACAAACAACTAAACCTAAATTTTTAGAAAAATGGAAAAAAAGAGCGTACCTGCAGCCGCAAAACCAGTTCAGAAAGAAGGCAAAGCAGGCTCAATGTTTGCAAGCATCGTAATTCCCGTGGCTTTTTTGGCCGCAATCTTAATTTACATGTACCTATTAGGTGCCGGATCTAACTTTGAAGGTGGTGACAACAACAACCACCCCCTGCCAGGTAACTATCTAGGCCAGGTGTACAAAGGAGGTTTTGTAGTTCCTATTCTTATTGCCATCAACATTTTAGTATTTGCTTTCTCAATTGAGCGTTACTTAACCATCAGCAAAGCAAAAGGCACCAAAAACCTAGAGACATTTGTGCGGAACGTTCGCCAGAAAATGAATGTTGGGGATATCAGCGGCGCTATTGCTATCTGTGATACTCAAAAAGGATCTGTAGGCAACGTAGTTAAATCTGGCCTCTTAAAATATCAGGAAATGCACACCGAAACGGGCATGACCAAAGATCAGCGTATTTTGGCTATCCAGAAGGAAATTGAAGAAGCAACTGCGCTTGAGTTACCCATGCTGGAGAAAAACTTGGTAATTATTTC
>JBBSSO010000478.1:0-1872 GCA_038241905.1 Cytophagales bacterium
AACAAGGGCGAAGGCATGCGTAAAAGCGCGGACCGCCTGTACCTAGATTCTAAATACGGCTACAGTTTTGCTTCTCATTGGAACGCTTTTGTGTCGGCTAATTTTCTGTCTCAATTTGCCAAAGGCTATCAATATGATGTAGATGATGCGGGCAACAATCGCTTAATTTCTAACTTTTTTTCGCCGGCATTTCTCACCTTCGCGCTGGGCGCCGAGTACCGGCCAACGCCAAATTTCTCGCTTCGGTTGAGTCCATTTGCGCCGCGTTTTACATTTCTTTTAGACGATGGCGTGGCCCAAAACGAGCGCTACGGCGTACCCCTCGGCGACAAAGTCCGCATGGAATGGCTGGCGGCCATGGTGCAAGCCGACTACAAAAAAACCATTATGGAAAACGTAGACCTGAAACTAAACTACAACGCGTTTATTAATTATAAACAACTGGCTTTTAAGAAGGTAGACCACCGTTTAAACTTGGTGCTGGCGGCCAAAGTAAACAAATACATTAACGTAAACTTAATGGGAAATTTACTTTATGACCACGACCAAGATGCTAATATTCAGTACAGTCAGTCGTTAGGTTTGGGCATTCTTTACACGCTGCAGGGCGTTACGGTAGGGCAGTAATAACACGGTTTTCGGGCTGATTTTCTAAAAACAGGCCTAAAACGTCCATCTTATAATTTAGGGTAATTTACGGCCACTTTTTTATCTAGGCCATACACGTCTTTCCTGAATTGCAGCTTACCAGTTTGGTCCACCCAAGCGGTAAAATACGTTAACTGCACTTTTACTTTCTGCGGAAGGTAGACAGGGTTATTTAAGGTTTTCTGGCGCAGGCGCGCATCTACTTTTGGCTCCGCGTTCCAATCCGGATTCAGTAAAAAAGCCCCAAGTTGCGCTGGGTTTTCTACCCGCACGCAACCGTGGCTGTAGGTTCTAACGTTGTGGTTGAAAAGCGCGCGGCTGGGCGTATCATGTAGGTAAATATCATACGGGTTGGGGAACATGAATTTGATATTGCCTAGTGAATTGCTGGGCCCAGGTTGCTGCACCACCCAATACTTTCCTGCGGCCACATCAGCCGAATGGCTTAATAATTCTTGCCCCGGAACCAAGGTTCGCTTATTGCCTTCGGTGCGGTAAACCAACATTTGGTGGCGGTTTAAATACTGCGGATCGTTTTTGAGCATGGGCACAATTTCGCGGCGTAAAATGCTCTGCGGAACGGTCCAGGTAGGATTTAAAACCATATAGCCCACGTAACTTTCTAGCGGAATGGTCTGGAAAGATGTGTTTGTTTGCCCAATAATTACGCGGGTTTGCCAAACGGCTGTGCCAGTAGAATCCAGTAAATGCAAGGTGAAATCAGGGAGATTTACCCAGACGGTGCGTTCCGTTGGTTGAAATAGATCTGTTTCCCAGCGCTGCAAATTTATTGTTATTTGCTGCAGGCGCTGCGCCGGCGACGTGTTTAGGGCTTCCAGCGTTTGCGGACCTACAATTCCGTCCGGCTCCAAGCCGTTCCGGGCTTGAAATTTCCGAAGGGCTGCCAGTAATTCATCGTCAAAAAGAGAATCTTGAGCCGATAGATGAGCCGGAAAATCTTGAGTTAGTTGCAGGTTGTTTTTGAGGTCTTCTACGGTCGCATCTTTCTCGCAGGCTACCAAACAAACGGCTGGATCAATTTTAGCCCACGTGTTGGCCAGCACAATGTTTTGATAAAGCTGCTCCATCTGGCGCAGATTTTCTACCTGCGTCGCTGGCGAAAACGTACCAAGCTGGGCCGTTCCAACCATCGGCTGAAAGCAAAAAATCAGAAAGAAAGCTAGATAAATTGGCCGCATATTAACGTGGTATTAAATGCTGTTA
>JBBSSO010000479.1:0-1869 GCA_038241905.1 Cytophagales bacterium
TCTACTTTCATGTCTACTTGAGAACGGTAATTTAACCCGATGGATAATTTCTCAGTAGCTTGGAAAAACACACCTAAGTTATAACCGTAGCCGTGGGCGCCGCCATCTAGCTCAATTCCGCTTTCCTGGCCGTTAGAGTCTATCAGCGGAAGGCTGCGTTGCAGATTAACGCTGCCCGTGGCATAAATTAAACCCGCACCAAAACCCAACTTGTCTGTAATGCGGTAACTAACCGTAGGTTGAATAAAAATAGCCTGTAAGCTCAGCTCGTTCAAGCCAAAACGGCCTTCCCACTGGTTGCCCCATTTAACAGAACTGCCATAGGGAGTGTACACGCCAATGCCAAACCGCAAAGGGCTTTCTTCTTGCCCAAAAGAGGCATAAACCTGAAAAGGAGTACTTAGCGGATTGTCTGTGTAAGCCTCAGAAATGCCGGGAGCCAGGTTGCGGTAGGCAATTTTGGCTGTTAAGCCGCTTACGCCCAACTGGATGCCATTTTGCCGCAGGTGCGCCAGCGCCCCCGGGTTAAAGAAAATGCTGCTTTGGTCTAAAGACAAGCCCGTTCCGGCATGGCCCATGCCAATCTGTTTCTGCCCCTGCAAGTTAGCCTGAAAGCCACCGGCGTTTGCTACTCCCGCCGAAAGCACGGCACTGCCCAGTAAGGCTAAAATTTTACTTCTCATGCGTTTTGCTGTTTAAAAATCAGTACGGTTGGTTCTTGTTAATTCGGTAATCAAATATAGAAGTTTTGCACAGATATTCACAAAATGTTATGCATACACACTATTTATTTTTTATTATTTAGCCAATAGAGCCTGATTTGCCCTCGGCCGTCTCTTTTTGGGGTTCCATCGGCCGCTGGCCGATGAAAAAATACTACCCCAGAAACCATCCCTTTTGAGCGACTTACGTTTAAAAATTTCAAATGCGATTGCGAAGCCGCTTGATTTTGCAGCGCTGCCAAAGTTTAAACAAGCTCTCAGAGTTGTCCTGAAGAAAATAACTTATGTATGATGTTTTAATTGTGGGCGGCGGACCAGCTGGTTTAAGTGCCGCCATGTTGCTGGGGCGCTGCATGCGCAAAGTTGCTTTGTTTGATACCGGACAGTATCGCAACTCTTTTTCGCCGACCATGAACGGCTTCATTACCCGCGATGGAACCGCCCCAGAGGAGTTTCTGAGCCTGGGCCGCCAAGACTTGGAGAGATACCTAGTAGAGTTCAAGCGCAAGAAAATAATAAAAATCACCAAAGAAGGCGAGACATTCCAGGCCATTGACCAAGACAATCAAGTGTATTTGTCTCGGAAAGTGTTGCTGGCCACCGGCCTCTGCGACCGCTGGCCCAAATTGCCCGGCGCTGAACCTTTTTACGGCATCAGCATACACCATTGCCCTTATTGCGATGGTTTTGAATCTAAAAATAAACCCTTGGCCGCCTACGGCAAAAATCGTGATGCGGTGGGTCTGGCGCTTTCCCTTACCACTTGGAGCAAAGACGTGACGCTCTATACTGATGGCACCAAAAAACTAAACAGCAGAGACCGCTCACTGCTGGCCCGCAATAGCGTTCAAATTAATACGGAGGCCATTGAGCGCCTTACCGGCGATGGTGGAGACTTGAAAGAAATCCATTTAAAGAGCGGCATCGTGGAGCCGTGCGAGGCGCTTTTCTTCGCCACCGGCTCTGATCAGCACGCTGATTTGGCCAGCCAACTCAACTGCGACTTTACTAGCAAAGGCGTGGTAAAAACGTACAAACACCAGCAAACCAACTTGCCCGGCCTTTACGTTGCCGGAGACGCCTCCCGCGACATGCAACTAGTCATAGTAGCCGCCGCCGAAGGCACCAAAGCCGCCGTGGCAATTAA
>JBBSSO010000480.1:0-1864 GCA_038241905.1 Cytophagales bacterium
GCAATTATTAAAAATCTATTCTTATATTGAGAACCCTGTTTTAGGGCATTTTCCCAAAAAACAGGCCATAAACCAGAATTTTATATGACGAAGCTGAGAAAAGACAGTAAAACTAAATTAAACGAAGAAGTTCAGAATGCCGGCAGCGGCACCACCATCGTGCAGCATGACGCAAACGCTGAAAAAGTGCCCTCTCTCAAGGAGGCCAAAAAAATAGCCAAGCTAGATTCGCCGGTTATGCCGGAAGATGAAAAGCGCATTAGAGAAGCCTTTACAGACAAAAACTGGAACGAGATTAAGATTGCCGACTCTTGGCAGATTTTTAAAATCATGTCTGAGTTTGTGGAGGGCTTTGAGAAAATGGCCAAAATTGGGCCTTGCGTGTCTATTTTTGGATCGGCTAGAACCAAATCTGACAATCCGTATTACAAAATGGCCGAGGAAATAGCCGCCAAACTGGTGCGCCACGGTTACGGCGTAATTACGGGCGGCGGACCCGGTATTATGGAGGCGGGTAACAAGGGCGCGCACTCAGAAGGTGGCCGTTCTGTGGGGCTTAACATTCATTTGCCGTTTGAGCAGTTCAACAACATCTACATTGACCACGACAAGAGCATTGACTTTGACTATTTCTTTGTGCGCAAGGTTATGTTTGTGAAATACGCGCAAGGGTTTATTGGCATGCCGGGCGGTTTCGGGACGTTAGATGAACTTTTTGAGGCGATGACCTTAATCCAGACCAAGAAGATTGGCAGTTTCCCGATTGTGTTGGTGGGCAAAGCCTACTGGGGCGGCATGTTTGACTGGATTAAAAACGTAATGCTGGAGCAAGAAGGCAACATTAACGCAGAAGACATGGACTTGGTGCACTTGGTAGACAACGCCACCGATGCCGTTAAAGTCATTGATGATTTCTACAGCAAATATCTGTTATCGCCTAACTTTTAAGCGATTACAGGCGGGCTGTTTTAGGCCTGTTTTTAGAAAAAGAGCCCGGAAACGCAATTTCTGGGCTCTTATTTTTTAGAACGACCTCACCTTTTCTACCTTGCTCAGGAGCTTTTATTTTTGCTGACCGGCCAGAAACTTGTCTGAATTTGGATTCATAGGATTCTTTTGATTAAACAGATTTCTACTATCGCTCCCATCCCACTTTCGGATTCACAAATTTCAGCATTCAATATTTTCTTGCTCTTTGAGATTTTTCGCTCTTTCTGGTTTTTCGCTCCCATCGCTCGCTCTTTCGGATTTCCAATCCGGAAGCCACCTGTTGGGGATTTCCAATCCCCTCGCTGCCAAGCAGCGACTCCACGCATTTCTGACCTAATTTCACTAGATTTCAACCATAGGAATGGAGCGTTGCAGTTTGCTTCCTGTTTTAGGCCTGATTTCCCAAAAACAGGCCTAAAACAGATAAGCCCCCACGGTAGAATGAGGCAATAGTTTCTGTGCTTTAAGTAAACTTGTTGCTTACATTTAGAGAGGAATTAGCGATTAAAAAAGCCCTAGCAGATTCACGAATGAACCAAGAAACCATTAACACCATCCAAGTAAAATTCCCGATGTTTGAACCCGCTCTGTTGCAAGAAATTGCTTTAGCCGGCACCATTAAGCACCTGCAACCCGACGACGAGGCCCTGAGAACTGGACAATACTTGAAATCAAATGTACTGGTACTGAGCGGCTTGGTAAAAGTGTACCGACAGGACGAGGATGGCGATGAGTTTCTGATGTATTACCTAGAAGGTGGCCATGCCTGCGCGCTCTCCCTGATGTGCACCGCCCGCCAAGAGCAGAGCCAAGTAATGGCCAAAGCTGTAAGTCCGGCTGAAGTGCTCATGATACCGGCGAATATTTCTGAGCA
>JBBSSO010000481.1:0-1858 GCA_038241905.1 Cytophagales bacterium
AAAAAGACTTTTCTTTGGTGTGGCATTACCGCAAAGTGGACCGTACTTTGGCCGAACTGCGCGCCCGCGAACTCAGTAATTACCTCCTGTTTATTGCCGCCAACATTAACCTACAAGTTATGGAAGGCGATAAAGTAGTGGAAATTAAAAACGTAGAAGTAAACAAAGGCGTGGCCACCACCAAGTGGTTAGAAAACAACCCGCATGATTTCATTCTCTGCATCGGTGATGACCGCACCGACGATGACATGTTTGCCACCATGCCCGACGAGGCGTTTACCATTAAAGTAGGCAATGAACGTTCGCGCGCCCGCTTCAACTTAGACAACGCCAAAGAAGTAAGACGCCTGCTCACAACCTTAAAATAAGAATAAAAAGCTGATTATTTAGGTAAGCTTGTAGCTGTTTTCGACCTGTTTTTCCAAAAACAGGCCGAAAACAGCTACAAGCTTTTATACTTTCACGGCGGATGGTTTTTTTGCAAAAAAACAAGTTCTACCTAAATCCTAAAATACCAAAAAAGGCCATCGCCGTAGGCTGGTAGAAAAGTTTACATAATTTCTCAGTAAAAAAAAAGAGGCTCGCCAAATGTGGCAAGCCTCTTTTTTTTGAAAAGTGACGATGTTATAAAACTAAAAACGGCGGATAATCGAGCCGTTTCGCAATCCGGAAAGCGGCGTTCACCAAGCCCACGTGGCTGTAGGCCTGCGGGAAATTACCCCACTGGCTGCCGTCTTTGGCATCTACGTCCTCGCTTAAAAGGCCCAGGTGGTTGGTGTATTTCATGAGCTTCTCAAATTCGATCACGGCGTCATCAATCCGGCCTACGCAAGCCAAGGCTTCTACGTACCAAAACGCGCAGATTAAGAAAGTGCTTTGCGGCACGCCAAAGTCATCGGCGTGTTTGTAGCGGTAGAAAAGACCTTCGGGGGTTTTTAACTCCTTCTCCATTTCCAACAAATGCTTTTTGGCGCGGTCAGAAGCGGGGTCTAAATAGTGCATCAAAATAAGCTGCAACGTGCTGGCATCTAAGAAAGATTTTCCGATGGCCTGGGTGTACACGCCGCGTTCTTCGTCGTAGCACTCTTCAATCTTAGCGGCCGCCTGTTCCATAAGTTGGGTGGCCAGCTGGTCCATCTTCTCGTCTTTCATGTACTTAGCAGCACTGCGTGCCGCCGAGGCCCCGGCCCAATGGAAAAGATACGTGTAGCAATGGTACTGCGCAAAATCACGGAACTCCCACAAACCGGCGTCTGGCTCGTCCATGGTTTGCTGAATCTTGTACAGGGTTTTGTAAATCAATTTTTCAGACTCCAACCGTTCAGCATCATGAAAGCGGCGGTCAATGTAAAGCGGCAACAAGGCCACTAAAATTTGCCCGTACACATCGTTCTGAATATGGGTGTAAGCGTCGTTGCCAATGCGCACAGGCTTGTTACCCAAGTAACCATCTAGCTCCAGTTCAATTTCCGTCAGTTTGCTGGCGGCGCTAATGGAGTAAAGGGGCTGGTACCGCTCCGTGTCTTTAGACGTAATGTTCGCGATGAAGTGGAAATACCGTTCCATTTCCTCAAAATGCCCAATGTTGTTGAACGTGTTAAGAATGTAATACGTATCGCGCATCCAGCAGAAGCGATAATCCCAGTTTCGGCCGCTGCCGGGGTGCTCTGGCAAACTGGTGGTTGGCGAGGCGATGATGGCGCCGGTATCTTCATACTGGTGTATTTTCAGAGCCAACGCACTCCGGATAACTTGCTCCTGAAAGAAGTTGCTGATGCTGGTATTTTTAACCCAGTTGCGCCAGTAACGGATGGTTTGACGCAGAAAATCTTCGGCGGTATTGACCAAATTAGCCTCT
>JBBSSO010000482.1:0-1837 GCA_038241905.1 Cytophagales bacterium
ATCCAGCGCAATTGCAGCAAAAAATAGCTTTGCCAACGTTAGAGGGCGCAATTTATCGCCAAGTAAACCAACTTATTTCTCAGCCGCATAACCGGGCCGTCATTCAGAAAAACTATCCTAAAAAGTCCTTAACCCGCCGGAATACCGGTTACGCGTTAGATTTTTTGGCCGATGATGACACCATCGTGAACGGCGAGCAGGCCATGGATCTTTGCAAAATTCTGGCGGGTTCTGAAGGAACGTTGGCGTTTATTACGGAAGCTAAGCTTAATTTATTGCCCTTGCCTCCGCAAGAAGACGGAATAGTTTGCGTGCATTTCCGGTCATTGCAAGAAGCGTTACAAGCCAATATTATTATACTTCGGCACCAGCCGATGGCCTCTGAACTGGTAGATAAATACATTTTAGATTTTACCAAAGGCCATCCCACATACCAAAACAACCGTTTTTTTATTGAAGGCGATCCAGAGGCTTTGCTGATGGTGGAGTTTAAAGAAGAAAGCCAAGAACGTATTTCGGCCAAGGCCGATGCGTTGGTGGCAGATTTAAAAGCAGCCGGTTTGGGTTACGCTTATCCCTTAATTAGAGGTGAGCAGACCAAACCCGTGTGGGACGTGCGTAAAGCGGGCTTGGGCTTAATCCGCAACCTACCCGGCGATACGCAGCCCGTTAATCTCATTGAAGATTGCGCGGTTTCACCCGAAGATTTGCCAGCCTACATTGCCGATGTGCAGCAACTCCTTAAAAAGCACGAGCTCCACGCGTCTTATTACGCCCACGCCGGCGCCGGTGAGCTGCACGTGGAACCCATGATCAACCTTAAAACGGAAACCGGCCGCCTCCTTTTTAGGACAGTGCTGGCAGAAACAACGGAATTGGTCAAGAAATACAACGGCTCGCTTAGTGGAGAGCACGGCGACGGCCGTTTGCGGGGCGAGTTTATTCCGGCCGCGCTTGGTCCGGAAGTGTACCAGCTGCTAAAGGAAGTAAAACACATTTTCGACCCGAATAATATTTTTAATGCGGGCAAAATTGTGGACACGCCGCCCATGAACGAGTTTCTGCGCTACGAAGAAAAGATAGCACAACAGATAATTCCGGTAGAAACGCTGTTTGATTTTTCTCGGCAAGAAGGTATTCTTCGGCTCGCTGAAAAATGCTCCGGTTCCGGCGATTGCCGAAAAACGGCCATCGGGGGCGGCACCATGTGCCCGAGTTACATGGCCACGCGTCAAGAGAAAGACACCACCCGTGCGCGCGCTAACATTTTGCGCCAGTTCCTGACCAACTCTGAAAAGATCAACAAGTTTGACCACCAAGAAATTAAGGAGGTTATGGATTTGTGCCTGAGCTGCAAAGGCTGCAAATCTGAGTGTCCTTCTGGAGTTGACATCGCAAAAATGAAGGCAGAATTTCTGCAGCATTATTATGACGCCAATGGCGTGCCGCTGCGGGCCCGCATGATCGGGAATTTCTCCAAAATGCAGGCCTTGGCTTCCATTCTGCCTCAGGTTTACAATTTTGTGATAGACAACCCTATTACGGGTAAGCTAATTAAGAAAACCATCGGCTTTGCCGAAAAACGTACTTTGCCGCACGTGGGCAACACTACTTTAAAGAGTTGGTTTAAGAAATGGAGCAAAGCCAAAGAAAAAACGCCGCCTGCTGCCGGTAAAAAGCTGAAAGCCGTCTATTTATTTTGTGATGAATTTACCAATTACAACGACGTAGAGATTGGCAAGACCGCCGTTTTACTGCTAACCGCGCTGGGCTATGACGTGTTGCTGCCGGAACATCTGGAAAGCGGCCGCACGTATTTGTCGAAAGGGTTGGTGCG
>JBBSSO010000483.1:0-1829 GCA_038241905.1 Cytophagales bacterium
GCGCTACAAACAGGCATCAAAAGAACCTGTCTTCGCCTTTTTCTCTCACCATAGCGCTGCTATGTTGCTCAAAAAACGCTTCGTCAGAACCTTTCGCTTCCTGTTTTCGCCGGCAAAATCAAAACTTAAACAAGCTCTAAAGCTTCAATATCACTTGCACTGTATGCTAAATTCTAAATTACTACTTTTATTGATGGTGTTGATGGCGTTTGGCTGCACCAGAAAAGAATTCTTTCAAGAATCTGCGTTGGTTGAACCTGTATCTTCCCTAAATAACGCTCGTTATGACTCTGCCTTGGTAGTAGCCGGCCGGCATTATAAGCGCGGCGCGTGGCACCGGTTTTGGTGGGGCCGCCATTACCGCGCGGTCTGGGCTCAGCCTGTTACGCTCCCAGTATTAAACCTAGCCAAAATGCACGGCGGCTTGACTTCAGAAAAACTAGGCGGCGGTTTTCAGTCTACCAGCCTCACCCTTGAAAACGAAGAAGGCAAGAGTTTTGCGCTCAGGTCCGTCGACAAAGACCCTAAAGGTGTGTTGCCCAAAGCATTCAGAAAAGACTTTCTGGTGAATGTATTGCGTGACCAGACCTCGGCGGCGCATCCGTACGGAGCGGTGGTAGTGGCTGCGTTAGCCAGCGAAGCAAAAATTCCGCAAAGCCACCCGATATTTGTTTATATCCCCAAAAGTCCTAAAGGCCTAGAGGAAAATACGGAGGCTTTTGAAGAACGAGTTTTTCTGTTGGAAGAGAAATTTGAAGGCAAAGAAGATTTGACCGCTAGTTTCGGTAAAGCCATAGATTTTGTTGATTCTGAGGTATTTCTGCGCAACCGATTTAGCCAACACGGCCACCTTGCCAACCAAAAAGCTTTCGCCAAAGCCCGGCTGTTTGATATTTTAATTGGCGATTGGGACCGGCACGAAGGCCAGTGGCAATGGGCGGTACAAGATTCTGGTCAGCTCACAATCTATTCTCCCGTGCCCAAAGATCGCGACCAGGCTTTTTTTAAATTTGACGATGGCGTAGTGCCCTGGCTTTTTACCCGAAGATGGGCGCCGCTAAGCAAAATGAAGACTTTCCATCACCAGATTAAATCTGTGCGAGGATATTTAGAAAACTCCGCTTTTTTAGATGACCGCACTTTAAATGAAGTAACCGAAGCCGAATGGCAACAACATGCGCTGGAACTGCAAAAACTATTGACTGACCAAGTTTTGAAAACCTCCGTTGCAGCTTTGCCTCCTGCGGTGTACCCGCTTTCTGCCCCTGAACTTCTGGCAAAACTTAAAGCAAGGTGCGACCAATTACCCGATGTTGCTCAGCAAGTGTACCGCCAATTAGCTAAACATACGTTGGTGCCGGGCACCGATGCGGAAGAAATTTTTGAAGTGGAACGTCAGCAAAACGGCAATACTTTGGTGCGCGTTTATCAGAAATCAACCGACGATAACAAGCCGCCGCTTTTGGTGTTTGAACGCCTATTTATCTACGGTCATACCAAATCAATTTCTTTGTACGGGTTGGGCCAAGAAGACGAATTTAAAATAAGCGGTAAAGGCGAAAAAGGAATGCTGCTGAACATTTACGGTGGCATGGGCGAGGATGAGTTAACAGATACGTCTTTCGTGAAAGGCTGGGCCCGGAAAACCAGAGTATATGACACCAAACGCGGCATTGAAATAGTGAAAGGCAAAGAAACCCGGCTCAAACTAAGCAAAAGCGTAGAAGTGCACGCCTTTGACCGTGAAGGGTTATAGCGCATTGCTATCGCAAATTTACATCAGTATTTTGAGCTATTTTAGAATTGCTGTTTTAGGCCTGTTTTTGAAA
>JBBSSO010000484.1:0-1801 GCA_038241905.1 Cytophagales bacterium
ACCATAGCGCTGCTATGTTGCGGTAATGGCACACCCCGAATGCTTTCGGGGAAACGCTTCGTCAGAACCTTTCGCTTCCTGTTTTCGCCGGCAAAATCAAAACTTAAACAAGCTCTAAACAGAAAACGATTTTAATCAGAAAGCCCCCGCCCGAAATTTCGGGCGGGGGCTTTCTGATTAAAGATATCTACGAGCTAGAAATTAAAAAATTTGCGCTCGCGCTTTCTGAGCGCTTCTTGGTACATTTTGCCGTTGGGGTTATCTTGGTCAATTACCCGCCTAGACTTTTTATTGGGTTTCACTTGGGCGTTTTTGTTTTCGTAGGCTCTAACCTTAAAAACGCGGTTGGCGTCTTCGTACTTAACTTCCGGCATAGCATTGCCCGCGCCAGTTGAGAAACCGTTCTTCCGTTGCTGATCCATCATCTGTTGGCGGTCCAGCAAATATTGGCGCTCGGCGTTGCCTTGGGGCGTGGCCCCTTTCACCAGCCCGTCGGGGCCTTTCCGGTTCGTTTGCCTTAAGGTTTGTTTGTTAGATGAAGATTTTTTTTGTGCCATCGCCGTAGGCGATGCCCAGAAAACTAGCACTAGGCCCATGGCCAAGACAACGTACTTAGAAAAGTTGTTCATAGAAAAGATAAACAATGGCAGATGCTTGAGGTGTGTTAACTGAAAAGTAGGGGGCAAGGTTCCGGCTACCGGCGGTAATAAATAAAAGAATGACCTTTTTTCCTAATGTAACTGCCCTAAGCTGAAGTCTTTGCGCAAAATATTCTGGCCGGCTTAGAAGCTCTACATTTTGCAAGGTTTTCTTTATATTTGCGCCTTTAGTTTTAGAAATTTCACGGGAAAGAAAGGAAGACATGGCTACCTATATGAATTTGCTGTTGGAGAACAGAGATGGAATATTATTTCTGACAATTAATCGCCCTAGCAAAATGAACGCGCTTAACGTAGAAACCGTGAAAGAACTACACGCTGCTCTGCAGGAAGTCTATGACGACCCTGAGGTACGTGGCGTAATTTTGACCGGCAGCGGTGAGAAAGCCTTTGTGGCCGGCGCTGACATTGCCGAGATTGCCGAATTAAACGAGGTGAACGGCCGCCGGTTTGCCGAGCGCGGACAAGATGTTTTTTCTCTGATTGAAGAGTGCCCCAAGCCTATTATTGCTGCCGTAAATGGTTTCGCGCTGGGCGGAGGGTGTGAGTTGGCCATGGCGTGCCACATCCGGGTGGCCAGCGACAACGCTCGTTTCGGGCAGCCCGAAGTAAATTTAGGGTTAATACCCGGCTACGGCGGCACGCAACGCCTAACGCAATTGGTAGGCAAAGGCAAAGCCATGGAGTTAATGATGACCGGCGATTTTATTTCCGCCCTAGATGCCATAGAAGTGGGCCTGGTCAACCATGTTACTTCGCCGGAAGGCTTAATGCCCAAATGCGTGGAAATTATGGAAAAAATTATCTCCAAAGCGCCGCTCGCTGTGGGCATGATTGTAGATTGCGTGAACGCCTGGTATGACAAAGAAGAGCACGGTTATCAAACCGAAGCCAATTCCTTCAGCCGCTGCTGCGGTTCAGCAGATTTCCAGGAAGGCACGGCTGCTTTTTTAGAGAAACGCCGACCTCAGTTTAAAGGCGCGTAACCTGCGTACTTTCCAAATAATAAGATTCCCATTTCTGTTTTTGGGCTGTTTTTGGAAAAACAGGCCTAAAACAGAAGCACGTGGGTGTATAATATGTCTTTTCAAGCTTTTACTTTGAGTAGCGCCCCGCATGAGCATCGCTAAGAAACTGGTGGG
>JBBSSO010000485.1:0-1785 GCA_038241905.1 Cytophagales bacterium
AGGCAAAGCCACCGAAGACGTAAAAAACGACATGGAGCAACCGCACCCCATGGACCGTTTAGTTTGCGGCGATGTAGGTTTTGGCAAAACCGAAGTAGCCATTCGGGCCGCTTTCAAAGCCGCCTGCGACGGCAAACAAGTGGCCATTTTGGTGCCCACCACCATACTGGCCATGCAGCATTATCGCACGTTTCATGACAGATTAGAGCCTTTTCCGGTAAACGTAGAGTACATTAACCGCTTTAAAACCACCAAGCAAATAAAGGAAACCCTGGCCCGCATAGCAGAAGGCAAAACAGATATTCTTATTGGCACGCACCGCATCGTTAGCAAAGACGTTAAGTTTAAAGATTTGGGTCTGCTGGTTATTGACGAGGAACAGAAATTTGGGGTGAAGACCAAAGACCGGCTCAAGGAAATGAAGGTAAACGTAGACACCCTCACCCTCACGGCCACGCCCATTCCGCGCACGCTGCATTTCTCTTTGATGGGCGCCCGTGATCTTTCTGTTATTGCCACACCGCCGCCCAACCGCCAGCCGGTGCAAACGGAATTGCACGTTTTTGATGATATTCTTATCAGGGATGCCGTTACCGCTGAGTTAAAGCGCAAAGGCCAGGTCTTTTTTGTGCACAACCGCATCGCGGACATTGAAGAAATGGCCAACTTAATCTTAAAACTGGTCCCCGACGCCAAGATTACCTACGCGCACGGCCAAATGGACCCTGAAGAATTGGAGAAACGCATGATGCGCTTCGTGGAAGGCCATTATGATGTGCTGGTGAGCACCAACATTATTGAAAGCGGACTAGATATTGCCAACGCCAACACCATTATTATCAACCGCGCCCACATGTTTGGTCTTTCAGATTTGCACCAGATGCGGGGCCGCGTGGGCCGTTCCAACAAAAAAGCCTACTGCTATTTGTTAACGCCCCCGGTTTCCGGACTACCGTCCGATGCCCGCAAACGCCTGAGTACCTTAGAAGAATTTTCTGATTTAGGCGAAGGCTTCAAGATTGCCATGCGCGACTTAGACATCCGCGGAGCGGGCAACATGCTGGGCGGGGAACAAACCGGTTTCATCAACGACTTAGGCTTTGAGGCGTATCATCAGCTTTTAGATGAAGCGGTGCAAGAACTAAAAGAAACCGAATTCCGCGACCTGTTTTTCAAAGATTTGGAACTGGAAAAACTGCTAGAACCCGTCCGGGAATGCTCTATTGAAAGCGATTTGGAGATTCTTATTCCAGATTATTACATCAGTAACATATCTGAGCGCCTGCAAATGTACAGCAAGCTAGACAGCGTAAAAGACCTGGAAAGTCTGGAGAAACTGGTGGTGGGCATGGTAGACCGTTTCGGGCCGTTGCCGGCGCAGGTAGAGCAGTTGGTGGCCATCGTAAAAATGCGTTGGGAAGCGTGTGAATTGGGTTTTGAGAAACTAACCCTCAAGAAAGACACCCTAAAAGGCTACATTCCCAGCCTCAACAACGAGGCCTTTTTTCAGTCAGACACTTTTAGCCGCATCTTGCAGTTTGTGCAGCAACACCCGCGTAAAGCTAAGTTTAAAGAGGCTAAAGACAAACTGATTGTAATTGTAGAAGATGTTGGTTCTTTAGAAGATGCTAAAAACATTTTCAAAGACCTGCAAGTTTAATAGAACGCACTGGGTTAATAGTAGTTAACCAAAAGCTGTTTTAGGCCTGTTTTTCAGAAAACAGGCCTAAAACAGCTTACTTCTATAAAAAACGTATATTTGGTTTATGACTAATATCAGAGACT
>JBBSSO010000486.1:0-1780 GCA_038241905.1 Cytophagales bacterium
GCACTAATTGGGTTACGGATGGTGGTGACGCCAGCCACCGCTCCGGCCGCCAAGGTTTTTCCGTCCATGATAGAGGCGTCTAACTCGTTGCGTCCGTCATGGGTAAAGACCGCGCCCTTGCCAGCATTAAACAACGGCGAGTCTTCCATGATTTGGATGGAAACTTCTACGGCGTCTAAGCTGCTTTTTCCGCTTTGCAGCGCGTTATAACCGGCCTGCAGCGCTTCGGTGAGGGTTTGGATGTAGGCTTGCTCTTTCTCGTCGGTTAGGTTCTCTTTCAGGATGGTGCCCGCCCCGCCATGAATAACCAGCACCTGTTTTGGACCCACCACTTGCCGTATGGTGGGCGTAACCAGCGGCGGCCGATCAGTGGATTGGGAACAAGCAGCGCCAAGAGCCAGGATTAGAACAAGAGAAAAAACATTTTTTAGTTTATGTAGCACAGTCATACGTTTTTACTGATTTCACATGATTTGTCAGGCCGATTTATCGACCAACAATGCCCACTTTTTACAAGGGTAAATGGCCTTTCATCTTTGCCATAATATTTCTGGGCAGCCATCTTTAACCAAGTATAGCCAAAAAAGACCACTGATGCACCCAACCGGCAGAAAAGATTACAACTGAGGTAGCTTTCTGTTTTAGGCCTGTTTTTCTGAAAACAGGCCTAAAACAGAAAATTTCAAGATTTCTTTATCCTCGCTCCAGCGTAATTTCCAACACTTCTTGGGTAGCCGTGGTTATTTTAAACCTATTATCTAGTTGCTGGCCCAGCACCCAAACCAAAGAAACATCAGACACCAGCACCCACGTTTCAGGCTTTAAATTAGCGGGCACTTTCCGGTCTATCAGCAGGTCGCTTACTTTTTTCTTGCCGTTCATGCCCAGCGGCACAAACCAATCGCCTTCTATCCAGGGCCGTAACTTTAGCGGGAATTTAACCAGATCAGCGTCAAGGGCGGCCACGTCTTTGCTGCGCGGCACTTTGTAACCTTCGGCGGGTTTCCGGGCTATTTTTGCTAAATAAGGCCCAAAACGCAACTCGGTTACGTCTTCTGGTAGCCTAATGCTGGTGTACGCTTGTAGGTTTTTGACGGTAATTACCAGTTCGGTCCGGTCTTTCACCAGCAAATGAGTGGGCGAGGCAAAGTTTTTCCCCGACTGTCCGGCCAAGGCAGCCACAATTTCCAAAGTTTGCGCGTAACTAAAATGGAACGGTTTCAACAATTCATGCAAGAGCACGGCGGGGGCAGGACTTTCTTGTAGCAGCGCGATGGTCAAGTAAGTGGCGCCATTCTCCTCGCGTTGCGTTTTAGCCCTGATTTCAGAAAGAGAGGCCAGAAACACGGCCTCAGCGCCTTGCAGCCGGTCTAAGGTGTGGGCGAACGTCTCGTCTAAATTTGGGTTGAGTTTTTTTAGGACCGGAACCACCTCGTGCCGAACCAAATTGCGGGCATATTGCACGCTCTCGTTGCTAGAGTCTTCGCGCCAAATTAAGCGTTTAGAAGCCAGCCAATCGTACATATCGTCTTTGGCCAAGCTCAGCAAAGGCCGAATAAGCAATCCGTTTTTGGGCGAAATGCCGTGCAAGCCCGCCAGTCCGGTGCCGCGGGTTAAATTCAAAAGCACCGTTTCCAACACATCTGACTGGTGGTGCGCCGTCGCGATGACATCATACCCAAATTCTTGGCGCACCTGTTCAAACCACGTGTAGCGCAGGGCCCGGGCCGCCATTTGGGTAGAAATTCCTTCGGCTGTGGCAAAAGCATCGGTTTGGAAC
>JBBSSO010000487.1:0-1764 GCA_038241905.1 Cytophagales bacterium
AGATTTTTTGCGGTCAGAGTTAAAGTTTAGTTTGCTGCCCAGTTTTTTACCGCTGAAAATCAATTTCTTACCGCTAGAGATTGATTAGTAAGGAATTTTGCTTGGTCTTTGGCACGAGGGTTGCCAAGGCTGATTTACCCTAAACCCTACCTATTATGAAAAGATTTACCTTTTTCTGCATCATAACTGTTCTTTTACTATCGGGCGCTACTTCCTTCGCACAGAAAACCGAATATGGACGGGACTTAGGAGATAGAACCAAGAATTTTGAAAGGGCAGACGGCCTCAGAAACCGTACGTTGGATAAGGCTAATCGGAAAGATGAGAAATACCAGCGTCAATTTGCCAAAGCCAATGATAAATATGAGCGCGATCTATTTCAGCTCAAGAAAAAATACAACCGCAAGCAGCACCAGTTGGCTAGTAAATTCACCAAAGCGGGCGTAGCGCCCGGCGAGTTGGAGCAGGCATTACAAAACCTAAAAGCCGACTACGAAGCTGACCAACTTGCCCTGCGCCATCGGTTTGAACGCGCCCGCGACAAACGGCAGGCTTCTTGGGAAGCTAAGCGAGCGAAGCTGTCTTTTAGATAAGGAATCGTTAGGCAAAAATCAATAAAGTGTAGTTTTTCGTATTCTCCAATTTAAGTATATTTACCTAAAGAGCTATATCATGGACTTACAAGCTAGAAAAATACATTTTGTTCAAGAGTTTTTGCGTCTAAACAATGAGAATATAATCTCAAAATTCGAGCAGATACTGCATACGGAAAAAAAGAAGCTGTATTCTGAGACCTTTTCACCTATGCCGCTTGCCGACTTTAACCAAACAATAGACCATTCAGAAAAGGATGCTGCAAGCGGAAGAGTCAAAAGCACTTATGAACTGGATAAGGACCTTGATTCATGGAATTAGAAGTTTTATGGACAGATACTGCGAGCGGGCAATTAGAAGATGTTTTCGATTATTATAAAATAACAGCCACCCTGCCGATTGCCAGAAAATTAGTTAAAGGCATTGTGCAAAAGACATCTACTTTGGCCAGCCATCCTAAGATAGGCCAGCGTGAACCCTTACTTGCCGACAGGCAAAAAGAATACAGGTACGTTGTGGAAGGTAACTACAAGATAATTTATTGGACAGATATAAACACTGTTTACATTGCGGCTGTCTTTGACACTCGCCAAAATCCTATTAAAATAAATAGAACCCAATAAACGCCCTTTGCCCTAACTTTTTCTAAACGACAGCCTCAGTCTACTGCTTCCAACGCCGTTTACACCAGCCCGCTAATTTTATAAGCCGCCGCCCCATTTTTGCCAGCAGGTTGCCGGTACAAAAGACTTGGGTTGTATCTTTGCTCGCATGCGGTATTTCTTAGACGTGGCGTATGAGGGCACCCGGTTTCATGGTTGGCAAGCGCAGCCCAACGCACTAGGCGTGCAGGCCGTTTTAGACGAGTGCCTGCGCAAAGTCTGTCGGCTAGACCAAGTTACCACCGTGGGCAGCGGCCGCACCGATACCGGCGTACACGCGCGCCAACAGTGGGTGCACGTAGACTTGCCCCAAGCGTGGCCGCCGCAAGACCTCCAACACAAACTTAACCGCATCCTTCCGCTAGACATTAGCATTAACCAAGTGCACGCCGTGGGCCCGGAGGCGCATGCCCGGTTTGACGCCATCGTGCGGACGTACCACTACCACATCAGCCTAAAAAAAGATCCGTTTTTGGTGAAGCAGGCCGCTTATTTGGCGCAGAAGCCC
>JBBSSO010000488.1:0-1722 GCA_038241905.1 Cytophagales bacterium
AAAACGGGCGTCGTAGTGCCCCTGAACCCAGAAATTTACGAGCCAGTTCTGGCCGAATTAGAACAGCACGGCGTCATGTTTGTGGAGCGGGAAGGACGACTTTAAATGGAGAGTTTTAAACCAAGAAGCTGTTTTAGGCCTGTTTTTAAGAAAACAGGCCAAAAAAAGCTTCTTGGTTTAATAGCTTTTTATTTTTAAAAGATAAGGTAATAATCTTGCAGCAGGTTTTTGAAGGCCGCAGTGTAAGTGTTGTCTTTTTCGCGCACGGCCAGATGATATATTTCTAATGTGCTGGGCTGGCGGGAATAGGAATGGATTGCACGCAATAATTTCCCGTTGGGCGTGGCTTCTAGCCAGAGAATTTTATGAGTAAAAAAGCCGGCAGCCTCCGCATCTTTTTCAAATATTTTTGCCTCATGGGGCGGAAGGAGCAGGTGCAGCGTGCCATCGACCGTTAAAAAATGCTGGGCAAACGAAATAACCTCCGCAAAAGAAAGCGTGCCGGTATGCTTGGCTTGGTTTTTTGCTGCATCCAAAGATTTTAAAGAAGCCTGAAAAAACGGCGGATTACAGATGATGGTATCAAATAGTGCCGGATTAGTCTTTTCAAAAGCCTTCAGGCTGATGGGGTGTACTTTTAAACGTCTGTTCCATGCGCTGTTAGTAAAATTCTGTTCAGCCTGTTGAGCCGCTAAAAGATCTAGTTCTACGGCCTCAATAGTTGCTTGTGGCGCGCGTTGGGCCAACATCAAACTCAAAAGTCCCGTCCCAGTGCCGATGTCCAAAATTCGTCGCGCATTCGTCACATCTGCCCAAGCGCCTAGCACGCAAGAATCTGTGCAAACTTTCATGGCGCATTGGTCCTGGTTTACTAGAAACTGCTTGAATTGGAAATAAGAATTAGCCACGGAGCAGATTTGAAAGAGTTGCCGTTAAATACCTGCAAACCATTACCTTTTGCTGGCTTCAAAACCCGCATCGGGCGGCAAGTTTGGTTGTTGGGCAGCGGCAACGGCTAATTCATCACAGCGCTCGTTTTCGGCATGGCCGGCGTGTCCCCGAACCCATATAAACTTGACTTGGTGCTGCCGGTAAATCTTCAGAAAACGTTGCCACAAGTCGGGGTTAGCTTTACCGGAAAAGCCTTTTTTCTCCCAACCCAGCACCCAACGTTTCTCCACGGCATCAATCACGTACTTAGAATCTGAGTAAACCGTAACCGGTATGCCGGACTTGGTAATGGACTCCAGCGCCACAATTACGCCCAACAATTCCATGCGGTTGTTAGTGGTTTTCCGGAAGCCCTGGCTCAGTTCTTTCACGTGCGGACCATAGCGTAAAATAGCGCCAAAGCCGCCGGGGCCGGGATTTCCGCGCGAGGCGCCATCGGTAAATATTTCTATCAAATCTTAAACGGTTAGTCGGCTGCAAATTACCCAAACTTGGCCTGAGAGCCAGATTTAGGCGACCTTATTTTAGAAAGACCAAAGAGATGCCCGGCGGGCGATGATGGAGTAAAAATGTAAAATAGAAATGTTTGTTTTAGGCCTGTTTTTCCAAAAACAGGCGGAAAACAAACTTTAAATATGCACGTGGGTTTTGAACAGCTTAATGGCAATGGCCAGCAAAATTACCCCAAATACCTTCCGCAACACCTCGGTGCCATTTTTGCCCAGCTTGCGTTCTAGCCAGTTAGAGCTTTTTAGAACGAGGTATACAAAC
>JBBSSO010000489.1:0-1711 GCA_038241905.1 Cytophagales bacterium
ACCGTTGGCGGCACCCACCAAACCATTGAAGCCCACATTTTCAATTTCTCACAAGATATTTACGGGCAGGAGATTACGGTACAGTTCATAGCCTACATGCGGCAAGAAGAATCCTTTTCAGGGCTAGAAGCTCTTACCCGCCAACTGCATTTAGATCAAGAGAAAGCCTTACAGTTGTTAGGATAATTTCTTAAAATTTGTAACTTCACCACCGGCTTTCTCGAAAGAAAGAAGGAACAGCAGTTCACCGTTTTTTTTTACGGTATTCTTTACCCTAATCTTATGTTTAAAAGCATTCTCTCAGTGTTAGGCGGCACGGCCTTTGGCATTTTTACCATTAGCATTGTGCAATATCTAGGGCAAATGGTCTATCCGTTGCCCGCAAACATACACTTACCAGGCAACCAAGCAGGTGCTTCGTATTGGACGCAGGCTCCTTTGGGCGCGCTTTTGCTAGTTTTAATGGCCTACGCGCTGGGTTCATTCTTGGGCGGAATGGTAGCGGCTAGGTACGCGCCAACCCGGCCAGTTATGCACGCCTTACTCGCGGGAGCAGTTTTACTCTTTTTTGGATTAATGAATCTATGGCAAATGCCGCGCCCACTCTGGTTCACTATTGTAGCAATTCTACTTTTTGTGCCGATGGCTTATTTTGGCGGTAAGATGTCTGCCAAACGTATCCCATGACAGTCTGTTTTCGGCCTGTTTTTTGAAAAACAGGCCGAAAACAGCTTTCTATCGAATCTTTCTATTGCCTCATTCACCCTTTTTTTCTTGATGTATGATTAACAAAGTAGTGAAAGACGCCGCGCAGGCTTGCCAAGATATTCCTGACGGAGCCACGCTTATGCTGGGCGGTTTTGGGTTGTGCGGTATTCCCGAAAACTCCATCAATGAACTAATTAAAAAAGGCATCAAAAACCTGACCTGCATCTCTAACAATGCCGGCGTTGATGATTTCGGGATTGGGTTGCTTTTGCAGAAACGTCAGGTAAAGAAAATGATTTCCAGCTACGTGGGCGAAAACGCCGAGTTTGAACGCCAACTTTTATCTGGCGAACTGGAGGTAGAATTAATTCCGCAAGGAACTTTGGCTGAGCGCATTCGGGCTGGCGGCGCTGGAATTCCAGCTTTTTTTAGTCCGGCGGGCTACGGCACCGAGGTTGGTGAAGGAAAGGAAAGCCGTGAGTTCCACGGCAAAATGTATTTAATGGAAACCTGGCTCAAAGCCGACTTTTCCTTGGTTAAAGCATGGAAAGGTGACACGGCCGGTAACTTAATTTTCAAAGGCACGGCCCGCAACTTTAACCCCATGATGGCCACTGCGGGTAAAATTACCATCGCTGAAGTAGAAGAATTAGTGCCCCTCGGCGAATTAGACCCCAATACCATTCACACGCCCGGAATTTATGTTCAGCGCATTTTTCAGGGCCAGAATTATGAGAAACGGATTGAACAACGCACGGTGCGGCAAGCATGATAATTTGGAAATTTGAAGATTGGGAAGTTTGGAAATGAAATAATAAAAGATTGCCTCATGGATAAGCAACCTTCTCCCAATGTGATTTTAGATTTAACGCTGGAATTTGCGGTTTCAATTATTCTATATACTGAGGAATTGGAAGGTAAAAGAAAATATGTGCTCGCTAACCAACTACTTAAGAGCGGAACGTCCATTGGCGCAAACGTGCGCGAAGCTCAGAACGCAGAA
>JBBSSO010000490.1:0-1704 GCA_038241905.1 Cytophagales bacterium
AATATGACAGCGAAAACTATTTTACTCTTAGGAGTTCTTTTTAGCGGATTGGGCGTCATGATTGGGGCCTTCGGGGCACACGGCCTTCAGAAATTACTGGAAAGCACCAACCGCGTGGCCACGTTTGAAACTGCCGTAAAATACCAAATGTACCACTCGCTGGCTTTGCTCTTTTTGGGTGTACTAATGGTTCAGTTTCCCCAGATAACCGGCTTAAAAATAACGGGCCTTCTTTTTCTAATCGGGATGCTCATTTTTTCCGGCTCTCTGTACATTCTCTGCTTAACGGGCGTAAAATGGATGGGCGCCATTACGCCCATAGGCGGTGTATTTATGATTGCTGGTTGGGTATATCTGGCTTGGCTTATAGCCAAAAACTTGTAGTCTGTTTTAGGCCTGTTTTTCGAAAAACAGGCCTAAAACAGGTTTTTATTTGGCTTTTAGAATTGTAGTCTGAATGAAAACCTGCGTATTGCCTTGCACGGCGTTTGATTCAATGGTGATTACTTTATTTTGTGCTCCTGTTTTACCAGCGCTGTCAAACCGGGCCGAAAGCGTGGCTTTTTCGCCGGGCATGATGGGCGCCGTGGGGTAATCCGTTGCGGTACAGCCACAGGTAGTTCTCACTTTGCTAATGACCAAAAGCATGGTGCCGTTATTTCTAAAAATAAAGGTATGCTCCACCCTATCGCCTTGCTTGATTTGCCCAAAATCATGTTTTTCTTCTTTAAACTGAATAGAAGGACCTAGCACGGGCTGTGCAGCCGGTGCCAATAAACTATCTGCCACTATCGCATTTATTGCAGTCGGCGCAGTTACAGGATTTTGAGCAGATGCGTTTAAATGTAAAACAAAACCAAAAATGAGTGCAAAAAAGGGGGCTTTAAAATATTTCATGAGTAGGATCTTCAGAGTTTAAAAATCATTCGGGACCGGACCGCTTTCTAGCAGTTTAGAATTAAAGTTAACTAAAAAAAGCTCTTCTGAGGCACGCGTAGTGGCCGTATAAAGCCATCGGGCAAAATCAGGACCTACCATTTCATCAGTTAGATAGCCGTGGTCTACAAAAACGGCTGGCCATTGTCCACCTTGGGCTTTGTGACAGGTGAGCGCGTAGGCAAACTTAACTTGCAAGGCATTCAAATACTTGTCCTGCTTCATTTCAAGCGTTCGTTGACGCTTGTTTTTAAGGTGCTGGTAATCTTCTAACACCTGCCGGTACAGCTCCTTGTTTTTATCGGCGGGCAAAGCGGGCGTTTCGGCATAAAGCGTATCTAGCATAATTTTGGTATCCAACTCCTCTTCTTGCGGATAATCTATGAACCTAATCCGTATATCCGCAAAGCGGAGACCGTACATTTCTTCGTACCGTATTATCTTGGTAATTTCTACAAAATCGCCGTTGGCCATAAACCCGATGCTGCTTTCTTTGGGCAACCAGGTGTAATTGTTGCGCACAATCATGAGGTAATCACCAACGCCAATCTCGTCTTCATTGGCTAAAATCTGCCTTCTAATGTGCTGGTTGTAGAGGTTGGCGTTTTTGTTGCTTCGGCAAATAACGGTAGTGTTGTCAATCCCAAATTTATCATAGGCGTAGCGCAGGCCGTCTTCCAACTTGTCGCCTTTCATGTGGAAAATATCTTTAAAGCCTTTGGTTCTAAAAGAAAGTTCTGGTTTCTCCTTCAACAACTCGTTGCGCAA
>JBBSSO010000491.1:0-1674 GCA_038241905.1 Cytophagales bacterium
GGATCTTTGTAGTGGTGAATGCTGTGGTGCACCCAAAGAGTTTTCAAAAAGTTCTTGGGAGGCGCGTACGCGTGTACGGCGTAATGCACAAATAAATACAGCGCGTAGCCAAACAAAAAGCCCGCTACCAGGCCAAACACCAAGGACCCAAACGCTAGTTTGAACACAAAAAAGAAAAAAGAGGCGATAAAAAGACTCACAATGGGTGGCATGGCCAACCTAGATTTGTCTTTAGGATAATCATGATGGTTGCCGTGAAACGTGTACTGAATGTTGCGCTTCAGCTCAGACGTAGGTTCCATGTGAAAAATGTAGCGGTGGGCCAGATATTCAATCAACGAGAAGATGAGCCAGCCGGCCAAAAACAATCCTACCGCAGAAACCAAATCCAGAAAATTGTGGAGGAAACCGTACACCAGCAAGCCCGAGGAAATAACAATAAAAATAGTAATCGGGATGCCGATGTGGGTATGGGTCAGCCGTTCTAAAACGGGGTTCCTAAAAATAGTGGCAGATCCCTTATGATTCGGTTTCATGGCGTTAGCTTTAAAGTAGATAAAACGTGCTCCCTTTTAACTTTTATCAGGTTTTAGGAGCTTACTTAAAACACAAAATGTTCAAATCTCCGTTTACTACACGCAAAAATAACTAAAAATTCCGACCTCGCTCATTTCCCGATGGACGAAAAAAGTTTAATATGCTGCAGTACGTCTTGGGCCGCGTCTGCAACGCGCTGCGTATCAACGTTCACCACTAGCGGAGCCTGGCGGTAAAACAATTCGCGGTGCGCTAAAGTTTGGCGCAAATAGCCCGCTAATTCAGCGGCAGATTTGCCTTGCAGTAGCGGCCGGATTTGCAAATTAGTGGGGGTTAAACGCGCTACCAGCGCAACCACCGACACTTCTAGGTAAACGGGCAGCCCGCGCCCTACCATAAACGCCATGTTGTTCTCAAAGCAAGGCGCGCCGCCGCCGGTAGCCAGCACCACGCCTTTGCCAGCCTCAAGAGTTACATTCCGCAGGGCTTTTGCTTCGGCTTGCCGGAAATAATCTTGCCCGTATTGCGCAAATATTTGGGCTATGGTCGCATTTTCCTGTTCAACCAGCAAGTCGTCTAAATCCAGAAATTGGTACGCCAAAGTTTGCGCCAGCAACTTCCCTACCGATGACTTGCCGCAGCCCGGCATGCCCAGCAGGTAAATAAGCGGCGGAAAAGTAGCAAGTGACGTAGCCATATTAGTAAGGTACTATTTTAAAGTAGGCAGATATTAAAAAAAGCCTTGCGCACTCTTTTTTTCTGTCGATGGTAATTATAAAATTCACTTTTGCGAAGAACCAGAGGTTAGCTGCAGGCCGCCAATTTTTTCTACTTTCAAAAAAGCCTCATTTGTTCGCTTAATGCAGAATGGAGAAGTGTTCCTGTTTTAGGCCTGTTTTTCCAAAAACAGGCCTAAAACACAAACCAAAGTCCTCGCAATTTGCCTCAAATATTTCTTACAATAATTCCTGCACTTCTTTGAGCGAAGGAACATCGTTAAAGTGCCACTTGCCCACTACCACGCCATTTTGCAACAGCATTAACCCCGGATTAGACCGGATCATGGTTTTGAGCACGGTAGCATCTGCGTAGAAAAACGGAATGGCCAAGCCTACCTCGTGCCGAAACGCATCAAAC
>JBBSSO010000492.1:0-1647 GCA_038241905.1 Cytophagales bacterium
GTTTAAATAAGCTCTTAGTAATTATTCTCGTTGTTGGCGTCTCCGTCGTTGGTATCGCGCTCATCAAGAGAGTTGCCAGATGAGGTTTGCTCGGTGCCGGTAAAGTTTTCGTCCTGCTTGGTGGCGTCATTTCCGGTCACGGTCTTTCTATATGTATCGTTGTCGCTGGTAGTTTTAAGTCCGCGTTCAGATTCAAGGCCTGGGTTCATTTCAGTTTTGGAGGGAGGAGTTTTGTCAGTCATTATGGTAGGGATAAAAGTTTAAGAAAAAGGAAACCTAGTGTAAGCTTCTTTTTCTTGTACTGGCCGCCGCTGGATAGGGTTGCTTTTTACTTCCTCTAAACCTAAAATCGCTACGCTACTTTCTGTTCTAATTCGTCTAAAATACTCAGTAGTTTCTCAGCGTTAGCGTCAATTTGTTCCAGCCCCGCCAAAGCGTGATCTTCCTCGCCGGCCTGATGCAGGTTCCACAACCGCCGGGCAATACTGTGCATTTCTTGGTGAACCTGGTCCAATTCCTTAACCTGAGGCCATTGGCCCAGGTTTGGCACAGCTACTTCCTCAATCCATTTGCCCAAAGAACAGTGAGCAGCTGAAAGAACGGGCTCAATATCAATGGAAACCCCGTACAACATGGCTCTAAGCTTTGACTTAAACAGCACGTGTTTAATACGGGCCTGCTCGAAATCAAATTTCTCTAAACTTTCAAAAACTATTGTTTTTTTGCTAAAATCCATGAGGGCAGACGAGAGCAGATACCTAACTTATTATATGTCTCTAAGCCATAATGCAGCATAAAAGTTTAATTTCTCAAACAGATTTTCAAAGAAGCTTTTGCACCTCGCATTTGTCCCTGTTTTAGGCCTGTTTTTGGGAAAACAGGCCTAAAACAGGAAATCCTTACCTGAGCATTTCTACAGCAAACTTGGCAAAATATTGGCTTTTACCCATTGCACGCCAAGTATCGTTTTGGCATCGTAAAAGATAGTGCTGGCAAGTTCTGCGGGACTTAGGGCCACGATTTCAATGGCTTCGTTTTCAGATTCCTTACCCCCGCCCTCACTTATTTTTTGGTTCACCTGGGCGTAAAAAAGGAAGATTTTTTCTTGGCAAGAGCCGGGCGCCGGATAGAACTCGGCAATGGGAGTTAGTGTATCAACCTTGTAGCCAATTTCTTCTTCCACCTCACGGGCGATGGCGTCTTCGGGTTTTTCATCATCGGCGTCTAACATACCGGCCACCACTTCTAGCAAATTTTGCTCTACCGCGGGCCGGTACTGCCTGGCGAAAATGAATTTCTTCTGCTGGTTGTCATAAACAATGGCTGCGGCCGCTTGTCCGGTTTGGAAAACTTCTTGCGTAAATTCGTGGGTTCCGTCTTTAATCGTATAACGCTGCAGTTGGTAATGGCCTTGGTAGACGGTTTCTTTTTTAACTATTTCCATGGGATAGATAAGTAACTTACATTCAAGTATCAAATGCAACTTTAAGGCAGGCAATAGTCACTTATGTTTTTCATGAGGAAGAGGCACCTAAATGCCCCTTCCCATGAATGGATAAATGTTCTATATTGCCTTCCGACCAAAGTTGCCAATATGAGCCATTTATCCGTAGAGCAAAGATACACTATTGCCCAGATGTTAGCGCA
>JBBSSO010000493.1:0-1644 GCA_038241905.1 Cytophagales bacterium
ACTGAGTACAGTTCCATGGGTATGGGTTTATACCTGTTTGCCGAGTACGTGAACATATTTGTGGCATCGGCCGTTATGGCCACGCTTTATTTTGGCGGCTACAACTTTCCGTTTATGTATGATTTGGGGCTGCCGCACAACGTGGTGACAGCCATTGGCATTGTGGTTATTTTCACCAAGATTTTAATGTTCATCTTCTTCTTTATGTGGGTGCGCTGGACCTTGCCGCGTTTCCGGTATGATCAGTTGATGCACTTGGGTTGGAAGGTTTTGATTCCGCTTTCCGTCGCTAACGTAATTATTACCGCTACGGTCATTTTAGTGAAGCAGCACTTTTTTAACTAAACTGCTGCCAGGCGAGGTCAGGTAATTTAAACCAATGTTGGGCAGGCCTTTTAAGACGTAAACTGATATGCAGTCATTAAGCAATAGAGCAAAAAAACTAGAGAAAAAGCCCATGAACTTTGCCGAGAGAATGTATCTCCCGGCTATTTTTCAGGGCTTATCTATCACCATGCGCCACTTCTTTAAGAAGAAGGCCACCATTAAGTACCCAGAAGAAACTCGCCCCATGAGTTTGGTTTGGCGCGGTTTACACGTGCTCAAGCGCGATGAAAAAGGCCGGGAACGCTGCACCGCCTGCGGTCTTTGTGCCGTTGCCTGCCCCGCGGAGGCCATCACGATGGTAGCCGGCGAGCGCAAGCGCGGCGAGGAGCACTTGTACCGGGAAGAGAAATACGCCGTGAGCTACGAGATTAACATGCTGCGTTGCATTTTCTGTGGTTTGTGTGAAGAGGCATGCCCCAAAGCGGCCATTTACCTGCAAAACGACAAAGTGGCCCCGGCCCGCTATGAACGCGATGAGTTTATCTACGGCAAAGACCGTTTGGTAGAACCCAACACCCTTGAAAACCTATAGCTACGCACGCTAACGCAACCAATCACCATGACAGGTAACCTTTTTTACTTTCTTGCTTTCTTAACGCTGTTTGCTGCCATCGGGGTAATGGCCTCTAAAAACCCGGTGTACAGCGTGTTGTTCATGATTCTGACGTTTTTTACGCTCACGGGTCATTACATTTTGCTTAATGCCCAGTTTTTGGCAGCCGTTAACTTTATTGTGTACATGGGCGCCATTATGGTTCTGTTTCTGTTCGTGATTATGTTCCTGAACATGCGGGAAGACACAGAAGACCACAAACCTCTTCTTAGTAAAATTGCCGCCGCCATCGCCGGAGGCGTTTTATTTACCATCATGATTGCGGCCCTCAAAGATGTAGATTCTAGCCGACTAGTAGCCGAGAACTTTGATTCTCAGGTGGGTTTGGTAGAAAGTCTGGGTATGGTTTTATTTGCTGATTACCTGTTGCCCTTTGAGCTAGCCTCTATTCTATTCCTGACGGCTTTGGTTGGGGCCGTGTTGTTAGCCAAGCGCGAAGAAGGAGAATCTAACCGATTCTAAGTAACGACTTTCTGTTTTAGGGCTGTTTTTCCAAAAACAGGCCTAAAACAGAAAGTGAGTTATTTCAGCTTTAAATAATTTAAAAATGAAGCATTATTCTGAAATTATAACGCTAGATCCGGCCATTCGGTTTGGGAAGCCGTGCATAAGAGGAATGCGGATTACCGTGTATGATGTCCTGG
>JBBSSO010000494.1:0-1625 GCA_038241905.1 Cytophagales bacterium
GGTAAACCGGTTGCACTTACCTCTGATAAACTTTCTTTTGCTGATGGAGATGCAAGTCTTATCAAAAGTATTTCCGTGGATGGAAAGACCATTCCGGCCGTTACTTTGCGCGGTATTAGCCGCGATGTAGACGGACATTTGTTGGTGATTGTCAACAATATTCATTTAATGAAACTGCACCAAATTACGGGCGAGCCGCTGGCTTATTGGGAGGCGCCGTCAACGTTGGCGCAGGTTACCGCCGCTGAAGATGGCACTATTTTAGCGACTTCGGTGGTGGCAGAAGGACGCAGCTTTATTTTACGCCAGGCAGGGAATACTTTTGAGGTTACGCCCATCACGCTTTTATCTGGGCGGCCCTTGGCAAGAACCAGCCAACTAAGTGCCGATGGCAAAATGATGTTTATTCCCAGCGCCACCGACCCCGGCATTTGGGTGTACCAACGGAACAAAACCGGCTTTACTCCAGCTGAGCGGCTTTCTAACACAGCGGCCGGTTCTAATGCCATCGCCCGCCATCAAGATGGTTCCATTTGGCTGGTGGTAAAATCAGATGGGTTTAGTCCGGCGCAATTACAGATGATAAACTTGGCCACCGCAAGATTCTGGAGCCTACCGCTGCCCACCCTAGCCAAAGAAGGCGGCTACGACGAGGCCCGCGGCCTTACCTTTAGCCCAGATGGTAAAACAATTTATATGACAGGCTATGACACAGGTATGATTTACGTCTACCAGCTGGAATAATGGTTGGAATTAGCAGAGCTTTAAGATTTGCAAAAAAGAACCTGTAATGTAATGGTTTGAAAAACTTCCGCTTCGCTAATAACATCGTTTTTAAACGTAAAAAAAAAATTTTGAAAGCTGTTTTAGGCCTGTTTTTAGAAAAACAGGACTAAAACAGAAAGCCCACCTGCTTAGGTGGGCTTTCTGTTTTAAATATAATGCGTAAGGTTTAATCTTTAGAACTTAGAGCATGTTTAAATTTGTCTTTTGCGCTACAAACAGGCATCAAAAGAACCTGACTTCGCCTTTTTCTCTCACCATAGCGCTGCTATGTTGCGGTAATGGCACACCCCGAATGCTTACGGGGAAACGCTTCGTCAGAACCTTTCGCTTCCTGTTTTCGCCGGCAAAATCAAAACTTAAACATGCTATAATTCTCAAGAACGTTAAAATATCTTCACTTTCTTGCCTCCGGCGATGATATTTTTGGGTTAGTTTTTACCGGCTGTTTTCGGCCTGTTTTTGCAAAATCAGGCCGAAAACAGCCGGTGCTTTTGTAATGATTTTGACGATGGCAGAGATACTTACTAATTCAGCTCGAGATGAGAAATCCAAAAAGTTAGTTCACAAAGAAAGTAAATGCTACCTCGCCGGAGGCGAAAAAGAGGTGGGTTTACTAAAGAGTCTTTCTGGCAAATGTTAAAGTTTGTTAAAGTTTAAGGCCAGGTGAGAGAATCCGTCTACTTTTGGGTAATATTGAATCGAAAATAATCCTACCCATGTCCCGATTGCCTTCTATGAAAGTACTTTTCCGTTGCTGTCTTGTTTTTTCTTTTTGCTTGTTTAGTATAACTGCCATCGCCCAAAAAGGAGAGCTGAAAGGGCGGCTCTGGGACGGTACC
>JBBSSO010000495.1:0-1603 GCA_038241905.1 Cytophagales bacterium
CGAGCAGTTGGCGCAGGCCTTGGTAGAAGTGTACGGGGGCAAACTGACCGCCGTTTACAACAAAAGCACCGAAACGCTTCCGGGTAAAGGTACTCAGCACGGCCTAAACGGCTACCTTATTGGCAACACGCCCGTGCCGCATTTGGTTACCGAGAACGGCAACCAGTTTCTGGTAGATTGGGTAACCGGCCAAAAAACCGGCTTCTTTATTGACCAGCGCGAAAACAGACAACTGCTGGCCCGTTATGCGCAGGGCAAAACCGTGCTCAATACGTTCTGTTACACGGGCGGTTTCTCGGTTTACGCGCTCAACGCGGGGGCCACTATGGTGCACTCCGTAGACGTTTCTAAAAAAGCCATTGCGCTCACAGAGCAAAACGCCGACCTCAACAACGGAAAAGACCGCCACCATGCCTACGCTCTAGATGTCTTTAATTACCTTGATGACAAAGAAGACGTTTACGATGTTATTATCTTAGATCCGCCTGCTTTTGCTAAAAGCCAGCAAGTGCGGCACAATGCGCTCATGGGTTACAAGCGGCTAAACGCCGATGCTATTGAGAAAATAAAGCCCGGCGGCATCATCTTCACTTTTTCCTGCTCTGGCGTGGTAGATAAGGCTCTGTTTCAGAGCACGGTAATGGCCGCCGCCATTGAAGCTGGTCGGAATGTAAAAGTAATGCACCATCTTTCGCAACCGGCAGACCACCCCATCAGCATCTTCCACCCAGAAGGCGAGTATTTAAAAGGTCTGGTGCTGTATGTGGAGTAAGGTTTTCAGCAAAATTGATATGTGATAGTTTTCTGTTTTAGGCCTGTTTTTGGGAAAACAGGCCTAAAACAGCTTTTGGTTGGGGCAATGACACTCGTAAGTTCTTTGGACGCATAACTTTCCGGCAAAAGTAATCTCTTTCAATCGGCAACGACACTCGTAGGTCCTTTGGACACTACGAGGTCTTTTTAGTTCATGAATATCGGTTGTTCGGAGTTTTAAAATTCTGCTCATCTAAACCTTCAGAAAACAAAACGCCTCATAGGTTTCCAAAACTTATGAGGTGTTCTTCAGAACTTCTGTTTTAGGCCTGTTTTTCTAAAAACAGGCCTAAAACAGAAAAAAAACTACCCTCTCCACGGGAGAGGGGCCGGGGGTGAGGCCCTACAAACTAGCGGGCACCAGCAACAAATTTCCGGTCATCTCAGGGGGAGTTTCAAGGCCTAGTAACGCTAGAATAGTGGGGGCTATGTCGCCTAGTTTGCCGTCTTTCAGTTGGCCTTTATAATCTTGGTCTACTAAGATAAATGGCACCAGGTTGGTGGTATGCGCGGTATTGGGCGTGCCGTCTGGGTTGCGCATTACATCGGCGTTGCCGTGGTCTGCAATCACGATGGTGGCATAGCCGTGGGCCAAAGCAGCGGTAATAACAGCCTGTGCGCATTGGTCTACGGTTTCTACCGCTTTTACGGCGGCCTCAAATACCCCGGTGTGGCCCACCATGTCTGGGTTCGCGAAGTTGAGGCAGATAAAATCAGCGGTTTCTTGGGTTATTTCCGGCAGAATAACGTCTCTAATGTCAAAAGCGCTCATCTCGGGTTGCAGGTCATA
>JBBSSO010000496.1:0-1576 GCA_038241905.1 Cytophagales bacterium
TAGCTTAATACCGCCCACTGATAAACTGTAAAGCGGGTTGAGAGATACCATGTTTTCATCAAAGAGAAACACCAGAATGCCCTCGCTCTCCAATTTATTTTTGGCCATGTGCGCCTCAATGGAGGTGCCATACGTGGTAACGGTCACTAATTCGTCTTTCATCTGCAAAGTGTCTTATAAGCTGCCGTAAAATCTGCGCAAACCCCACTCGGCGCAGGCCAAGGCTAGGAGCAGAAGGTAAAACCAGGGCTGTTCCAGTAAGTCTTTTTCTTCATCGCGCTGCCGGATGATGGTTTTGTAATCAGCCGCCAGAATATCCTGTTCCAGACTTTTCATTTCCGAAGGATAATACAAACGCGTGCCCGACCGCTGCGCTAACTGATGCAAAAGTTCATGGTCGGCTAAGGCTTGTTGGGCTTCTAAGTTCTGTTCTTGCACCACAAATTCGCCGGCATCGGTATACGTTTGGTTGTCTACGCGGGTAGACGCGCGGTAGCGGTACACGCCGCCCGGCAAAGAGCTCAGCAACAAACCGCCGCCGCCTTGTTCGTGCCGGAAATTGTGGCTAGTTTCTTTACCGGCTGCATTGGTTACGGTTAGCGCAATGGTTTGGCCGTAAATTTCTTCTTGCACTGCGTTGTAAACATCGGCCTGAAAGGCCACCCGCTCGTGCACCTCAAACGCGTCTTTTACTGGAAATACATGTAGCCGCTTCTGGTTTTTTCGGTGGGCCAGCAACTGCACCACATGCGTCATCAGGTCATCATAAATTTGGGCAGTGCCGTGGTCGGCGGCTTCAGAAAGGCGCCATTGCCAGCTGCCATCGGTCAGTAAAACGGCGGTTGGGCTGGGGCCCGATGGCGTGTAGATCAACAAAGGTTTGCTGGTTTTAACGCTGCCCACCTGCTGGTGCAAGATAACCTCGGCGGAGCCATGCAGCGACCAATTACCGAACGCTACGGGCGCCGGGGGCCAACTTGAGATTCTGGTTTGGGCGATGGGCTCGGTGGCAAAACGTTGAAACCCGGAACTAAGCAAAGGCTGCACCTCATCAAATTGAGTAGAAGGCCGAGGCAGAGATACGCCCGTCTGCAACGCGTTAAACGCCGAAAAATCGGTTTGCGCACCTTGAATGTAAAAGCTGGGTACCTTGGCTTGCCTTAATCGGCGGAGCCAATTGCTGCCCGTGCCCGCGCCGTTGGGAATTTGGTGGAGAATGGCGGCATCATAAGGCGTTTTAAAAGAAGGCTGCTGGAAAGGGGCCAAGACAATTTCTACGTTCAGCAACGGGTTAGATTGCAACGCGCTCCGCAGCGCTTTCACGTCTGGGTGCGGGGCAGCGGCCGCCAACAAAATATTCAATTTGCCTTTCACGACTTCTACATAAGCGTGCCTGCGATTGTTGAGCGCGGTAAACTCTTGGCGAAGCGGCTGGGCCACTACCTCATAATGCTTTTTGCCAGGCGCGTTGGCGGCAATCTGAAAGGAAATGTCTACCTGTGCACGCGCGGACAAAGTGATTTTTTTAGTTTGGATGGGTTTGCCGTTTTCTAACAATTGCACCGTTACCCCTGAA
>JBBSSO010000497.1:0-1529 GCA_038241905.1 Cytophagales bacterium
GATGTGTCCGGCAATAAGAAATTTTCTTTAAAAGGTCTTTTTAAGCGCCAAGAACCTACCGCCGCCGACCAAGCCAACGAAGGCCGTGATTACGGCGGCCAACGCTTAGGCTACGATAAAAACGGACTTGTAAAAAAGAAAAAAGTAAGATTACCTACCCAAAAAAAAGGGGGAGGCACATTACTCCAAAAACTGAAAATAAAATGAAACGTCTACCCCAAAGCCTTTTGCTATTCTCGCTGGTAAGTTTCATCTGCTTTTTAGGGATGCCGGCCGTAGCTCAAACCCAAACTAAAACGCCATCTCAACAGAAAAGAGAAGTGCGGGAAAGCTTACGCGATGCTAAATCCATAGAATCTGATTACCAAGAATCTCATTTGAACGTACAAGCCTTTAACTTACGGCGCGGCGAAAGCGGACGCAAGAGAGTGAGAAGCCAAGACCAAGAAAATAGGCTTGTCAATAAAGACATCAAGGTCTCTGTTAAGAAGAAAAACAAACCAAAAAAACGCAAAGCCTTTAAGAGCTGGTTTAAATTTTAGGTTAGCTGGTGCAGCAAAAAGCTAAATTTAAACAGGCTCTATCAAAAGAAATTGAAATTAAAACGGAAGAAACATCATGCAGTGGCAATCCCTTACCAAGTCAGAACAGATTGAGCAGATTAAAGAAGAGTCTAAAAATCAGCCCGTTGTTATTTTTAAGCATAGCACCAGTTGCTCCATCAGCGGTACGGCCAAAAGCAGACTAGAGCGCCAGTGGCCCACCGCCGACTTGCAAAACGTGAAACCGTATTACCTAGATTTGCTTTCTTACCGGTCAATTTCCGGGCAAGTGGCCGAAGTATTTGGGGTTAGGCATGAATCGCCGCAGCTTCTTTTGATTAAGGACGGCGCGTGCCAATACCACGGATCGCATTTGGGCATTAGCCTGCCAGAAGTAAAAAAAGCAGCCTCCTAATCATAGAAAAGACCTTGGTGTTACGTCAGAGATGGTTCAAAATATAAGATGCTGCTGTTTTAGGCTTGTTTTCTGAAAAACAGGCCTAAAACAGCAGCATCTTATATTTAAAAGCTAGGGAACTGCGTTAGTAAAAGATAGTAGCGCTGATTGCTTTAACGTTAAGCTTGCTAGCTCTTAGTCGTAGTGGAAAAGCAGCGTTTGAACAACTTCTGGGTGAAGGCTCAACGCTACTGGGCAGGTGCGGGCCGCGTTTTCTAACATGGCTTTCTCCTTTTCAGAAAAAGAACCGGCGGGCATTTGTACTTCCAAGATAATCTCAGCAATGCGTCTGGGATCGGCGCTCATTTTCTTGGTAATATCCATGCGCATGTTGGTCAAATCAAGTGAATGGCGGTCGGCTACAATACCCATAATGGTCATCATGCAGCTGCCTAATGCGCTGCAAACCAAATCAGTAGGTGAATATGCCTCACCTCGGCCGTTGTTGTCTAGGGGGGCATCTGTAGTGACAGAATTTCCAGAAGCCAGGTGCGTGCCTTGGGTGCGTAATTGGCCGGAATAAAGAAGCA
>JBBSSO010000498.1:0-1507 GCA_038241905.1 Cytophagales bacterium
TATGAAACAAATTCTACAACAACTAATTGAGCATAAAACGCTGCCCAAAGACACCGCCAAAGAAGTCTTGCTCAACATAACCAAAGGCGTTTACAACACCAGCCAAATGGCCGCTTTCATGACCGTTTACCTCATGCGCAATATTACCGTGCAAGAGTTAGAGGGTTTCCGGGAAGCCATGTTGGATTTATGCATCGTGCCAGATTTAGGCACCGATCAAGTGATTGATCTTTGCGGCACCGGTGGCGATGGAAAAGACACGTTTAATATTTCTACGCTGGCCTCATTTGTGGTCGCTGGCGCAGGCTATAAGGTGGCCAAACACGGCAATAACGGGGTTTCATCGGTTTGTGGTTCTTCTAACGTGATGGCGCATTTGGGTAATAATTTCACCAATGATGCCGCTGTTTTAAAAAAGCAAATAGAGACCGCTAACATCTGTTTTCTGCACGCCCCTATGTTTCACCCGGCCATGAAAGAAGTCGCACCCATCCGGAAGGAGCTGGGCGTAAAAACATTCTTCAACATGCTGGGCCCCATGATTAATCCGGCCAAGCCGCATTTTCAATTAGTGGGCGTTTTTAGCCTAGAACTTTTGCGACTTTACGCTTATCTCTATCAAAAAACCAGCAAGCGTTTTGTCTTAATTCATGCGCTAGATGGGTACGATGAAGTGTCTTTAACCGGTCCGTTTAAAATGGTAACGCCCCAGGGCGAGCAAGTTCTTTATCCCGCTGACTTAGGCTTGCCTACCTACCAGGCCCACGAGTTGGCCGGCGGTTCAACCATTGAAGCTTGCGCTCAGATTTTCAGAAACGTACTGGACGGGAAAGGCACCGCAGCCCAGCAAGACGCTGTTATTGCCAACGCCGGGCTAGGTATTTTTTGTGCCGATGAAAATATAACCCTTTTAGAAGCCTTAGAAAAAGCCCGCGCTTCCTTGCTCACAGGCAAAGCCCTTCAGGCTTTTAACACGTTGCGGACAAGTTCTCCATCGGCTTAAATCATTTTACTTTAAATCTTATTCTAAACTAAGAGTCGCGTCTCCTAATCCATATTTGAAAGCATGACCATCCTGGAAAAAATAGTTGAAACCAAACGCAAAGAAGTAAGCGAACGCAAAAACTTGGTACCAACCGCCTTGTTAGAGCGTAGCATTTACTTTGAGTCAGAGACGGTTTCACTGAAAAAATACCTTCGGCGACCCGATTTAAACGGAATTATTGCCGAGTTTAAACGTAAATCGCCCTCTCAAGGAATTATTAACGGGTACGCGCCGGTAGAAAGAACGTCTGTTGGTTACATGCAGGCCGGTGCCTCAGCGTTGTCAATCTTAACAGATACGCCTTATTTTGGGGGAAAAAGCGAGGACTTAATCATCGCCCGCACGTTTAATTTTTGCCCTATTTTGCGCAAAGATTTTGTGATAGACCAATACCAGATTCTTGAAGCAAAATCCATTGGTGCCGACGTTATTTTGTTGATTGCTGCAATTCTAACCAAAGAA